>JANLFJ010000020.1 GCA_024655825.1 Peptococcaceae bacterium
AAATATTTTTTGATTATGCTTTGGTGTTATTTTCCATCAACTGCATAACTCCTGTTTATAAGAGAATATATAAAAAAACGGGCGGCTTAAGCCGCACATCGCTGCTGGTCTTATTAATTCCCTGTTTGCATTTTCGCTAAATATACTGGTGCCGGAGGGAAACGATGAGTGAAAAGCTGAAAACCCTGGGTGAGGTTAAGAGTTTGCAGGTGGACAAGGAGCGGAGACTGTTCTCAGCACAACATGAGGAAATAATAAGCGGGGCTACTACGGACATCTATTTTATCAAAACCCAGGAAATACTGGCCCAAAGAGGGTTGGAGGAGACCCGGGCGGTGGCGGAGATTTTTCCACGCCGTGAGGGTATTATGGCGGGAGTCCCCGAGGTCCTGGGGCTATTGCGCGACTCTCCGGTGGAAGTGTGGGCCCTGGAAGAAGGACAAGCTTTTGCCAGCAAAGAGGTGATTATGCGTATTTCCGGGAAGTACAGCGATTTTGGGATATACGAAACCGCCGTTCTTGGTATTTTGGCCAGTTCCAGCGGGTGGGCGACTGCGGCCAGAAAGGTAAAAGAGGCGGCCGGCGAAAAAAGGGTTCTCTGCTTCGGCGCGCGCCATGTTCATCCGGCCGTTGCCCCGGTGATGGAACGGGCGGCGATAGTAGGGGGGGTAGATGGGGCAAGCTGCATCCTGGCGGCTAAACTGGCTGGCAAAGAGCCTTCCGGGACCGTTCCGCATGCTGTCTTCTTGATAATGGGCGATTCCGTCAAGGTCGCCCGGGCTTACCACGAAATTATGCCGCCTGGAGAACCGAGGACGGTATTAGTAGACACCTTTAAAGACGAAGCGGAAGAAGCGCTTCTGGTTGCTGCAGCGCTTGGCCGGAACCTGCACGGCATACGGCTGGATACGCCCAGCGAGCGGGGCGGGGTAACTCCGGCCCTGATCAGGGAAGTGAGGTGCCGTTTGGCCCAGGCGGGGTTTGGGCATGTCAATATTTTCGTTTCCGGGGGTTTGGACCCGGAAAGAATTGTCCAGCTCAAGGAAGCGGGTGCTGATGCTTTCGGTGTGGGCAGCTATATTTCAGGGGCTTCTCCCATCGACATGACGATGGATTTAAAAGAAGTTGACGGCAGGCCCATTGCCAAGCGGGGCCGTATTCCCGGCATTACCCCGAATGAACGCCTGAAAAGAATAAAATAAAACCACCCTGGGGTGGTTTTATTTTACTTTGGCTTCCAAAGGCTTGCACCTTTCCTTAACCTTGTCCATGAAAGCGTCATAGTCCACGATGTATCTTTCGTGGCTTCCGGAGCCGATCGGGCCGAGTTCGTCGAAAGCATCGATCTGAAAGAGCAGCCGGTTGCGATTGATTTCTTTGAGCGTTGCGGTCACTGTGACCGTCATTCCGCTTGCGGTGGGATGGGAATGGGTTATGCTGACGTTTTTCCCCACCGTTATATAGCGGTCCGGGAGAAGCGGGTCCACAGCTTTAACGGATGCTTCGATCATGAGGGCGGTGAGGGTTGGTGTGGCAAGAAGTTCTTTTAAAGCGCCGCTTCCAAAATTCAAAGCCGTGTCTTCTCTGGTGATAAGCTTCTGAACTGAGGCAGACAAACCGATTCTTAATTCCGGAAATTTCTTGCTTAACATTTTTAACCCTCCCTTTAGAATATTTATATTACGCTTTTATTATACTAAAAAAACAGACAATAATCACAATAATAAATAACAAAACCCCGTTTGAGCTGAACACACGGGGTTTTGTTATGCTGACATTTCATTAGCGGATTTTTACCCATGTCCGAAAGTTTTTTTGCTGCTGCTCCTGATGGTATAAAATGGCGCACTCTTCGTCGCAGAGTGAAAGAACCGTATCATTAATCACCAGCTCGAAGGCATGGCCGTTAAGGGGGTTGCCGCAGTATGCGCACACCATAAATACCTCCTCCCTTATAATGTGGGAAACAAGAAAAGCTTCAAGGAACTGAAGCTTTTAAGCGCCACACGTCCCTCCTTTCTCCTGTGAGATAGCGCTCCACCAGGACGCACGGAGTATGCCCCTGGTGACAGTCCTGCACCTGTTCGATGCAGTCCCAGCCTCCGCAACTCGGGCTTGCAGGGCTTCGGCGGTGGCTCCTTTTTCTGCCCTTCATTGTTTCCCGGACTCAGGACAGTTACTCATAGACACCGCGCCTCTACCTCACCCCGGAAAGAGAGTGAGGTATTTTTACTATTAAATTATAAGCAATATTACCATATATCAACGATAAATGCAAATGGTAAAAAATGAAAAATATGGAATGAAGGGTGGAGGTAATTAAAAGCATTTACAAATGGAAAAATTTGAAATATAATTAAACAGTAAAGATAATTGAATAATGCTAGGGGTGCCTGTTATTAGGCTGAGAAGGACTGATCCTAACCCTTTGAACCTGATGTGGTTAGTACCACCGTAGGGAAGCGAACGCGGGAGTTTTCCGCATTATCCAGGCTTGCCTTCGGGCAAGCCTTATTTTTGGTGCTGCAGCCGGCGAAGGGAGGTGACGATGTGGAAATAACAGTAAACGGTAAAAGGATGCCGCTGCCTGGTGGAACCGCGCTTGCCGATTTCCTGGCCGATAAAGAGAACGCGCCGGATGGCATCGTGGTCGAGCTCAACCAGGAAATTGTCAAAAGGGAGAAGTGGACCAGCATAACCTTGAAAGAAAATGATATCCTGGAAATATTAAGGCTTGTGGGAGGAGGTTGATGGTATGAGGGACAGGTTTGTAATCGGAGGGGTTGAACTTAACAGCCGCTTGTTCGTGGGAACCGGAAAGTACGCCTCTGATTCTCTTATCCCGGAAATCATCAGGAGATCGGGAGCCCAGGTTATTACTGTCGCCTTGCGGCGGATGGAATTCGGTTCAACGGATAACGTGATGAATTATATACCTGAAGGCGTAAGGATAATGCCGAACACGTCCGGGGCGAGAAACGCTGCCGAGGCGGTGAGGATTGCCCGGCTGGCCAGGGAGGCGGGCTGCGGGGACTGGGTGAAAATTGAGGTGATCTCCGATAACAAGCACTTGCTGCCGGACGGGTATGAAACCGTTAAGGCCACGGAGATTTTGGCGGCAGAAGGGTTCAAGGTTTTCCCGTATATCAGCCCTGACTTGATGGTGGCCAAAAGGCTGGCGGAGGCCGGGGCGGCGGCGGTAATGCCCCTGGGCGCTCCTATCGGCACGAACCGCGGGCTCAAGACCAAGGAACTGCTCAGGATCCTGATTAAGGAGATCGAACTCCCCATTATTGTGGACGCCGGCATAGGCAGGCCTTCCCATGCTTGTGAAGCCATGGAAATGGGAGCTGCGGCCTGCCTGTTGAATACGGCGATAGCCAGCGCCGGCAATCCCGTCCTGATGGCCGAGGCTTTCGGGAAAGCGGTCAGCGCCGGCCGGCAGGCCTACCTGGCGGGGCTTGGAGGAGCGCAGGATACGGCCCGCGCATCTTCGCCGCTGACCGGTTTTCTGTATGAAAATCGAATTGAAGAAGGAGTGAACAATGAGTTTTTATCAAGAGCTTTTGAAATACCGCGATTTTGATTATGAGGGTTTTTTTGACAGCCTTACGGATGGAAAGCTGGAAAACGCAGCCGGCAAGGAGAAATTAACCGGCCTCGATTTTCTTACGTTGCTGTCTCCCAAAGCCGAAAAGCATCTTGAGCCGCTGGCCAGGAAAGCCCATTGGCTTACTGTCCGGAATTTCGGCCGGACGGTCTTGCTTTTTACGCCCCTCTACATATCTAATTATTGCCAAAACCAGTGCCTTTACTGCGGTTTTAACAGGGCCAACCGGATAAAAAGGAGGAAGCTTACCCTGGATGAAGTCGAAGAAGAGGCCAGGGTCATCGCGGCGACGGGACTCAAGCATATCCTGTTGCTTACCGGCGACGCCCGGAACGTTGCTCCTGTCGAGTATATCGGGAAATGCGTCACAATACTGAAAAAATACTTTGCGTCCATAGCCATCGAAATCTTTGCACTGACTGAGGATGAATACCGCTGGCTGGTGGAGACGGGCGTCGATGCGCTGACCATATACCAGGAGACATATAACGAGAAGCTCTATGACCGGCTTCATCTTCAGGGACCGAAAAAGGATTTCCGGTTCAGGCTTGATGCTCCTGAGAGGGCTTGCCGGGCTTACATGAGGGCGGTAAATATCGGCGCCTTGCTGGGACTGGACGAGTGGCGGCGGGACGCTTTTTTGACGGGCCTGCATGCCAGGTACCTGCAGGATAAATACCCGCACGTGGAAATCAGCGTTTCCCTGCCCAGGCTGAGGCCTCATGCCGGCAGTTTCCAACCGGGCTGTGAGGTTTCAGACAAAAATATTGTCCAGATAATGGCAGCCTTCAGGTTGTTTATGCCCAGGGCGGGGATAACAATTTCTACCCGGGAAAAGGCCGGTTTCCGAGACAATATCATCAGGCTCGGGGTGACGAAAATGTCCGCCGGCTCGACCACTGTCGTGGGGGGACGCACCAAGGGCGAGGAAGAGACGGGACAGTTTGAAATAGCCGATCACAGGACGGTTACCGAAATGAAAGAAGCGGTTTGCAGGCTGGGTTACCAGCCGGTGTTCAAGGACTGGCACCCGCTGTGATCAAGTGTGAATCGCCTTGACTGGAGATGACAATAAATGAATCGTTTTCAAAATTCGCTGGCTGCTTTTATCGGCTGTGAACGGCTGGAAAAAATCCAAGCGGCCAGGATAGGCATTGCCGGGGCCGGCGGGCTGGGTTCCAACTGCGCCGTTAATTTCGTCCGCAGCGGTTTTATAAATATTATGCCCAGGAAAAAAGCTTTTCCGGCTGCCGGCCTGTACTGCCTGACATCGCAGGAGCATTCGCTCGGCCGGAGCAATATTGAAGTGGTAAAAGAGATGGTGGAAGCCGGCGTAAAGGTCATCCAGTACAGGGAAAAAGACAAGAAGATGAGGGAAAAATTGAACGAGTGCCGAGAGATAAGGGAATTGACGAGAAGGGCCGGGGTGGTTTTTATCGTGAACGATGATATTGACCTCGCCATGCTGGTGAAGGCCGACGGGATACATCTGGGACAGGAAGACATCCCGCTGGCCGAAGCCCGCAAGCTGGCAGGGGAGGGAATGATCATCGGGGTGTCCACCCACTCGCCCCGGCAAGCGCAGGAAGCTGCTGCCGGCGGGGCAGATTATATCGGGGTGGGGCCGCTTTTCGAGACCAAGACGAAGAAGGATGTATGCCCGCCTGTCGGGCTGGAGTATTTGGACTATGTCGTCAAGAACATCGGTATCCCTTTCGTGGCCATCGGAGGCATCAAAGAACAAAACGTCGCCGAGGTCGTAAGCAGAGGGGCCAGGTGCGTGGCCATGGTAACCGAAATAGTGGGCGCAAGGGACATAAAACAAAAAATCGCCAGCATACAAAAATTGCTGCCGGCGGGAAGCTGACATACCTTGCCCTGTTCAAACCGGTTTGATGGCCTCGGGCGTATTGTAGAGCGGAGAATTGACCAGCGGGGATACGGCGTAAAAGTCCATCAGTTCCGCGGGGTAAGGCGCAAGCAGCCGGTTTAAGAGGACCGGGCTTTGAACGGCCGGGTCGAGCCAGAGGTCATAGTTTTCGGGGGTAAGAATTACGGGCATCCGCTCGTGGATGCCGCGGAGGAGGGAATTGGCCCCTGTCGTAATGATGGCGCAGGTGTACAGCGGCTCTTGCCCGGGAGGAGACCAGACCTCCCAGAGGCCGGCCATGCCGAAAGGCGACCCGTCTTTCATGATGATGCGGTAAGGTGTTTTATTGGCCCCCTCTTTTTTCCATTCAAAGAAACCGTCGGCAGGCACGAGACAGCGCCTCTGGAGGAATGAGCGCCGGAAGCTTGGCTTTTCCAGCAGGGTTTCGGCCCGCGCGTTGATCAATCTGTTCCCGACAGCAGGGTCTTTGGCCCAGGAAGGGACAAGGCCCCAGCGGTAAAAGGCCAGTCTTCTCGCTCCATCTTCCAGCACGACCGGGATATTCTGGGCAGGGGCGGCATTATATAGCGGGGCGTATTCGCCGTCGACTCTTGCAATCTTGAAGTAACGCTCTATCTGTTCCCGGTCGATGGTCGTGGTAAACCGGCCGCACATAAGAATCACCTCATGTATCTGTTAGTACGCTCCCGAAAACTTTGAGAGCGTCTATTTTTTATTTTAAGGATCAGCAATTTAGCTTCACCTTTGCTTCTGTTTCGAAGTGGGAGCTTGAGATGATGATTACCGTTAACAAATATAAACTCATGAAGCTGAAATACTGCATTGATCGGCTTGACGGAAAAATATCTGAAGTTAAAAGACATATGTTTGCAGAGATTAACAGTGTATAATTATATTTAAAGTGAAAAGTTTTTATACCGATGATAAATGATGACTTCCGGCTGTTTATTAAGCATCGTGCCCAGAGACGAATAAGTAAGAATGGAGATTAAGGAGGAGAAAAATGGCCAGGGTTTTTGGAGGCAGGACCAATTATGGTGAGGCCATAGGAATAATCATGCTGGAGACAGCCTTTCCCAGGTTGCCCGGCGATGTGGGAAATGCCAGCACCTTCTCTTTCCCTGTAAGGTATAAGGTGGTGAAAGGCGCGTCCCCGCAAAAGGTGGTGAAAGAGGCTGATCCCGCCCTGCTGCAGCCGTTTATTGAGGCTGCCAGGGAACTGGAAAAGGAAGGGGTAAGGGCTATTACCACCAGCTGCGGGTTTCTTGCCATGTTCCAACGGGAGATGGCCGACGCGGTGAACGTGCCGGTGTTCAGCTCCAGTCTGCTCCAGGTACCGCTGGCTTATGCCGTGATAAGTAAATCCCAGCAGGTTGGCATACTGACGGCCAGGGTGCAGTCCCTGACGGAAAGACATTTTGCCGGGGCGGGGATTTCCGGTATTCCTGTTGTTGTTGCCGGTATGGACGATGCCCCGGAGTTTACCGGCGCTTTCATTGACGGCAAGCCCGATCTTGACGTGGAAAAGTGCAGGCAGGAAATGATCGAGGCGGCCAAAGGGTTGAAGACAAAACATCCACGGGTTGGCGCCATCGTCATGGAATGCACCAACATGCCTCCTTTTGCCAAAGCCGTACAGGAAGCCGTAAACCTGCCTGTTTTTGACGCGGTCACGTTGATTAACTATGTATATTCGGTGGTTGTAAGGCATGATTACCAAGGGTTCATGTAACCAAAAGGGGATGTTTGTTTTGGAAGCGAATAAGATTTTGGTCATCGATGATGATCCCAAGATCAGGAGCATGCTTCAGAGGAGCCTGTCTTACTCCGGTTACCGGGTATTTACTGCGGAAGATGGGATAATGGGGTGGGACATTGCGCAAAAGGAAAAGCCGGATTTGATCATCCTGGATATTATGCTTCCGGAAATGAACGGATATGAGTTCTGCCAGCACTGGAAAAAGTTCATGGATACGCCGGTCCTTATGCTTACGGCCAGGGACGAGGTAAAAGACCGGGTGAGGGGTCTGGACTGCGGGGCCGATGATTACCTGGTCAAACCGTTTGCCCTGGAAGAACTGCTGGCGCGGGTTCGCGCCCTGCTGCGCCGTTTTCGTAAAAACAATGGTCTTCAGTTAAAATTTGGCGACCTGGAAGTGAACCCGGAAACTTATCAAGTCCGCCGCGGCGGGAGAGATATAGAACTGACCGCTAGGGAATTCGAACTGCTGCTCCTGTTTATGAAACACCCCGGCCAGGTGCTGACACGGGAAAAGTTGATGGATTCCGTCTGGGGTTACGGCTACGAAGGTGAATCAAATGTTCTGGAGGTTTATATCGGTTACCTGCGAAGCAAGCTGGAAGAAGCGGGAGAAAAAAGGATCATTCATACCGTGCGCGGTGTGGGATATGTCTTGAAAGAATAGGGGGAAACTGATGCCTGTACGCTGGCGTTTAACTTTATGGTATACCGGGCTTTTGCTTGTTATTCTCCTGGTTTTGGGCAGCGCCGTCTATTTGCTCCTGGATTATTCCCTGACTGCCGAAATAGACCGGAACCTGGAAAACAAGGCGGACGAAGTCCTTAAATCGACCAGGGTTGTAGGCACACTGCCGTTTTTCCTGAGACAGATCGTCCTTCCGGATGTGGAGGTTTTTGCGGCTCCCGACGTCTACCTCCAGGTTATGGCCGGAAACGGGGAGATTGCCGTTAAATCCCAGAACCTCGGCAATTATACGCTTCCAGCCCCCTACAATATTAAGGAAGAACTGGTCAGGGAGAAAAAGAGCTTTGTCACCCTGAGCGTGCAAAACGAAAAATTGCGGATGGTGGTCAAACCGCTGCTTCTCGGCGGGGAACTTGTCGGCATCCTGCAGGTGGCCCGCCCTTTGAAGCCGGTCACGCTGGCCCTGGCCCGGCTGCGGGGGATAATAATCCTGGGAGGATTTGTTTCGCTCTTTATTTCGCTGTTCCTGGGATGGTTTATGTCGGGCAAGGTCTTGAAGCCTATTGAAGACCTGACCGGAGAGGCCAGGGCGATAGGCGAGGAGAAAGATTTCCGAAGGCGGGTAAAATATGAGGGGCCCAAAGATGAACTGGGAGAACTGGCGGTAACCTTCAATACCATGCTGGAGAGCCTGGAAGAGGCATACGGGCGTTTGAACGCTTCGCTGCTAGCGCAGCAGCGTTTTGTGGCTGACGCCTCCCACGAATTGAGAACACCGCTTACCTCCATCCAAGGCAACGTCGATTTCTTGCGCAAATTGTGCGAGGAAGGCCGGGACATCCAGTTGGAAAAGGAAGTGCTGTCGGATATTGATTCGGAAACAAGGCGGCTTTCGCGCCTGGTAAAGGAGCTTTTAACCCTGGCCAGGGCCGATGCCGGATTCAACTTGGAACTCTCGCCGGTGGATATTGCGCCGCTTTTGGAAGACACTGTAAGACAGGCGCGGTACCTGGTGAAGGGACAGGTATTTGAAACGGACCTGGAGGAGGCAAGCGGTGCGGTCATTAAAGCAGACGCCGATTATTTCAAGCAGATGCTTCTGATCTTTTTCGATAATGCTTTTAAGTACACGCCAAGCGGGAAAAGAGTATTGTTTTCGGCAAAAAGAAGGGGAGAAAAACTTGCCCTTGTTTTCGAGGACGAAGGGCAGGGTATACCCCCAAAAGATATACCGCACCTGTTTGAGAGGTTTTACCGGGCAAAAGAATCGCGGACAGGTGAGGGGACTGGCCTGGGATTGGCTATCGCCAGCTGGATTGCCGGTCAGCATCACGGGGAAATAACCGTGAAAAGCGAGTACGGCCGGGGGTCGGTTTTTACGATATTGGTCCCTCTTCTCAGGTTATTCTAAGGATATTGTGATATATATTAATCTGTGATAAAAAATAAGGACGGAGGTTTTGGAGTATGGAACGCTTGCGTGTTAACAAATTGCTTGTTGTCTACACTCTCCTTATTTTTCTAGGGGGCGTTTTGTTTACGGGGGCAGTCATAGCCGTGAAAGGTTATGATGTTCCCTGGGTCGCTGCGCGGCCTGCTTTGGCCGAAACGCAGCAGCCTGAAAGCGCGCCTTCTCAGGACGCCTCAGCATTCTTCGGGGCTGATGCCATTCAAAAAATTGTGGAAAGAGCTGGCCCGGCTGTCGTTAAAATAGAAACTACCGCCAAAAGCAGCGGGGACGGCGCCAATCCGTTTTTCAACGACCCGTTTTTCCGGCAGTTTTTTGGCGACAGCTTCCGGATCAACCCGCAGCCCCGTATCCAGCAAGGATTAGGGTCCGGGTTCATCATCTCGACAGACGGCTATATTCTGACCAACAACCATGTGGTGGAGGGCGCCGACGAGGTGAAGGTCTACCTGACCAGCCGGCCTGAACCCTATGATGCGAAAGTGGTGGGGTCCGATGCCGAACTTGACCTGGCCGTTTTGAAAATTGAGGCCGGTTCAGAACTGCCCATACTTAAACTGGGCGATTCCAATAAGACAAAAGTGGGGAACTGGGTAATTGCCATCGGAAACCCGTACGGCCTGGACCACACCGTGACGGTTGGGGTGATCAGCGCCAAGGGGAGACCTATTAACATCGATGGAAACGAATACAAAGACCTCATCCAGACAGATGCTTCCATCAACCCCGGTAACAGCGGCGGCCCGCTTTTGAACCTGGACGGAGAAGTAGTGGGAATCAATACGGCGATCAACGCCCAGGCTCAGGGCATAGGTTTTGCCATCCCCAGTTCAACGGTAATGCAGGTTCTTGACCAGCTGCTGGAAAAGGGAAAGGTGGTTCGCCCCTGGCTCGGTATATACATGCAGCCCTTAACGGAAGACCTGGCCAAGTACTTCGGGCTAAACAATACGGAAGGCGCGCTTGTAGGAGCGGTTCAGGAAGGGTCGCCCGCTGACAAGGCCGGCCTGAAAAGAGGGGACATAATTCTTGAATTCAATAAGACGAAAATAGCATCACCCCAAGACCTGCAGAAGGCGGTAAGCGAGTCAAAAGTCGGCGACAAGGTCGTTTTGCTGGTTCACCGGAATAAAGCCACCATTTATGTGACAGTGACAATTGGGGAAAGGAAATAATAAAGGAGGGGGAAACTCCTCCTTTATGTTAATGGGTCTTTGTCCAAAAACAGCCAGGGGTTGACGAAGGTGCTCCCAATGCTGATGTTCCAGTGAAGGTGAGGGCCTGTTGAAAACCCCGTTGACCCGACTTGCCCGATAACCTGCCCCTTTTTCACTTCTTCCCCCTCTTTGACGAGGATTTTGTCCATATGGCAGTACGTGCTGTAGAGTTTTAGCCCGTGGTCGATGATGACGGTGTTGCCGGTGACGTTGAGTTTCCGGGCCAGATTGATCGTCCCGCTGTTTGCCGCTTTGACGGGCGTTCCTCTGCCGGCGGCAATGTCGAGGCCGGAGTGGCGGCCGGATTCGACGTTGTTGATATAGCGGATAAGACCGAATTCCGTGGTAATCTTGCCTTCCACCGGCATAATGAAATTGCTGTCCCACAAGGGCTGCTTTGCGCTGGCGGACCTGGCCCTGCCGATGTGGACGGCGTCTTTTTCCCAGAGCCCGGGGTCGCGTTTTGCCTCCAGGCCGGCGGAAACTTTCAAATACTGCGAGGGAAACTCCTTGGGTTTGACGGTAATACTCTCCTGCTTATCCAGGACTGTTTCTCCAGACCTTATTATTTTTACACAAAGATTGTATTCCCCGGGTTTGGTGGTGTAGTGGACCGGCAAAAAAGCCACCAGGCCAAAACGGTAGGGAGCAAAAGAAGGGGTGTATTTACCCAGGCCGGTTCTGGCGGTTATTTCGTCTGTCTCTTTCCCGTTTTCCAGGTAAAGAACCAGGTAGTCCCCAGGGTAAACGGAATAGCTGGAGACAAGCAACATCGGCGGTGCTGCCGCGGCTTTTTCCTGTACTTCCTCTTGCCCGGCGGGAGGCTGTGGTTCTATTTTTCTGTTTTTTCCCGCGCACCCGGAAAAAAACGGGAAAAGAAGCAGCACGGCGAGGGCAATGAGCAAAAGCCTTGGTTTTTTTATGGTCATGGTTTAATGCTCCCCTTGCTGAGGATAAAAAAGGGCGCTATCAGGAGAATAAAGCGGAGATGGCTTTTTTGATGTCTTCGAAAACCTGCTCTTGATTACGAGAACCGTTAATTACCACTATGTTTTCACCTTCCGATTGGAGAAGCCTGGCTGTCGCCGCATAGTTTGCGCCGATTTTGGTCAGGTAATCTGTTCTTTCGTACAATTCCTCGTGGATGCGGGATTTATACCTCCGCTGGGCGGCCTCCTCCACGGGGACTTCGAGAAGAATGGTCAGGTCTGGTTTTAGACAATGGGAATTAATCTGCCGGAGCCATTCCAGTTCCACTTGCAGAGACTGGTAGGCGAAGGAGGACAGGTAGTACCTGTCGGATACAACGTTGAACCCTTTTTTCAGGAGGGATATTATACCCTCCTTCTGCTCGTTTTCGCCGCCGCAGCAAAGGTGATCCATCCTGTCGGCGGCAAAGAGCAGGGCCATCACTCTTTCATCCAGGGGTTTCAAGCGTTTGGCCAGCGCCAGGCGAATCAAACTGCCCACCGGCCCGTCGGTCGGTTCTTTGGTGAAATAGGTGCGCCCGAAAGAGACCTCGTTTTTTCCCATCCATTCCCGCAGGCAGCCGGCCTGGGTAGAGATTCCCGAACCATCCACGCCTTCCAGGACAATAAATTTTCCTTTTGCAGTCATGTTTACACTTCCTCCGGGTTATCTGAAAAAAGAATTCTTTATTCACCGTCCAAAATCCTCTTTTGCTTCACATGTTCCGGTGCAGTGTTTATGAAACGCACACATATTATTGCCGGCCGGCGCCCATACTAATTGTAAAATAATGAAGGAAGGGAGGAATCAACCAGTAAAAATGAACAGGAAAAATGTGGCTTTCATAATTCTAGCTTTGGTGATGGCGGCTTTCATCATTTTTTCATCGGCTGCCTGCAGCAAACTCAGGAGACCGGGACCGGTGACGCCGGCACCCTCGCCTGCTCAGCCGGCTCCTGCCCGTGACAGCGAGGAAATGGCAAAGGCCAGGACAATCGCGGATAAAATCAGCGCGATGAAAGAAATCAATACGGCCACGGTGGTTCTTGCCGACAATAAGGCCTGGGTGGGAGTGGACCTAAAAGCAGGTGTTGCCAATAAGCTCACCAACGCGGTAAAGAATGAAATAACGCGCCTGGTAAAAGCCGAGGATAAGTCGGTGGATACGGTTTATGTAACTGCCGACGCCGATATGGTGACACGCCTGAAGGAAATTGCGCGCGATATAGCCGCGGGCAAGCCGGTTTCAGGTTTTCTGGACGAGTTGAACGAGATCGGCCGGAGGATCACGCCGTCCACTAAATGACCGGCTGGTGAAGATGGGCTAAACGGCAAAAAAGCATCTGGAAAAAGATTTGATTGGGGGAACGGGATTAACAACCTGTTCCCTTTGATTTTTCCCCGCAGCAAGAAACACTAACCCCGGTTCAATGGTTGGCATAATACTTGCAATAAAATTATGATAACAGGGTTGATTAACTCATGAGGAGGTGACGGTGATCCAGGAAGCGGGCTGCACACGTAAGGCTTTGGTCCGAGAAGCTAACAATTGTTTAGTGAGGGAGGAATTGTTGTTGATGCGTGATTTTGATGAAATGCAGGAACTCGCCCGGCAGGTGGGGCCGAAAAAGGTTGCGGTGGTTCTGGCCCATGACGACGTTATCCTTAAAGCGGTGGATCATTGTAAAAAGAGAGGGATCGTTAAACCTGTGCTGATCGGCGATGCGCAAAAATTGAAAGAAATAGCCAGGGCGCTTGAATACTGCCTGGATGAAGATGAAGTTATCGACGAGGCGGACAGCGGCAAGGCCGCCGTGGCAGCAGTTGATTTAATAAACAAGGGCGGAGCGGATCTGATCATGAAAGGCAAGATACAGACTGCGGACCTGATCAAAGCCGTCCTGGACCGCAAAACAGGGATTAGGGCGGGCAGGCTGCTTAGCCAGGTGAATGTTCATTATTCTCCCGTTTTTAACCGGTTCATGTTCGTTTCCGATGCGGCGATCAACATCGCTCCCGCTCTTGAACAGAAAGTGGATATTTGCCGCAATGCCATTACTGTGGCTCATGCCCTGGGAATTGCCGAGCCGAAAGTCGCTGCCCTGACGGCGCATGAATCGGTCAGCGAGGCGATGCCGGCAACTGTCGACGCACACGAAATAAAAATGTTGAATCAACGCCAGGTGATAACAGAGGCGGTTATTGATGGACCAATCGCCTTGGATGTGGCCCTGGACGCCGCGGCAGCGGCCAAGAAAGGCATTTCTTCACCAATAGCGGGGCAGGTCGATATTCTTATTGCTCCTAATATCGAAGCGGCCAATATTTTGACCAAAGCAATCATTTATTTCGGCCAAGCCAGGAACGCAGGCGTTGTTATGGGCGCCAAGGTGCCGATCATTCTTCTTTCGCGTTCCGATAACGCCGATACGAAGATAAATTCCATGGCCCTAGGGGTAGTCTTGTCTGCTTGACTGGATGGCAAAACGACGCTAATAACAGGGAGGTATGATTTTATGAAGATTTTGGTAGCGAACGTAGGGAGCACTTCTTATAAATTTCAGTTATACTATCCGGAAACGGGCGAGTTTATTGCCGACGGGAAAATAGACCGCATCGGTGGCGAAAATGCCGCTCTCCAGTATGTTAAAGATGACGGGTCGGGGGGAAAAACAATTTCAATGGCCCGCAGCATTAAAGACTTCGCCCAGGCTGTCAAATTATCGCTGGAACTGCTGACGGACCCCAAGGTTGGAGTCGTACAGAGCATAGAGGAGATCAGCGGGGTGGGCTTTAAAACCGTCCACGGGGGAAAACTTAGCGGGGCAGTCTTAATTGACGATAGCGTGATCAAAGCGATGGAGGACATTAACATCGTCGTCCCGGCCCATAACAGGCCGTATATCGATACCATCAATTTTTTCAGGGAAATCCTTCCGGCCACACCCCTGGTGGCTGTCTTTGAGACCTGGTTTCACCAGAATATCCCGGATTATGCCAGGACTTACGGCATACCAAGGGAATGGACCGAAGGCCTGGGGGTGAGGAAGTATGGTTTCCACGGGGCCTCTCACCGGTTCATCGCTGAACGGGTCGCCGAAAGATGGTGGTCCAGGGAGAAACCTTTAAGATTGATTTCCTGCCACCTGGGAGGGAGTTCCTCCTTGTGCGCCATAAAAGATGGGGTGTCTATCGATGCCAGTCAGGGTTTTTCAGCTCAATGCGGCCTGCCCATGTCAAACCGGGTCGGTGACCTGGACCCCTTCGCAATTTTTTATTTGCTGGACAAGAAGGGAATGAAACCACAAGAACTGGCGGATATACTGGTGAAAAACGGCGGGCTGAAAGGCATCTCCGGCTTGAGCGGCGACATAAGGGATTTGGAAGAAGCGCAAGAAAAAGGTGATTACGGGGCGAGCCTTGCTTTGAGAGTGTACAAGTACCAGCTTAAACTGTATATTGGAGCGTATGCCGCAGCTCTAAATGGGCTTGACGTGCTTGCCTTTACGGGGGGGATCGGAGAAAACGGCTGGCGGATAAGAGAAGATGTCTTAAATGGGCTTGGTTACCTGGGGATAAAATTCGACCCGGAAAAAAATAAGAAGACAAGGCAGGAAGGGGTTATTTCCACCGGCGATTCGGCGGTCCTGGTTTTGGTGATTCCGGCTAATGAGGGCAAAATCGTGGGAAGGGAAACGGCCAGGGTCATCCGCGAACTGAAGGCCGGGAAACTATCCTAGAAAAATATCGAAGGGGGATTATCATGACTAAAATTGACAAAGCAAAAATGGAGCACTACGCTCAAAAGGTGAAGAACTGGAACAAGTGGGGGCCAGAGGATGAACTGGGCACCCTGAATTACGTTGCTCCAGAAGATATTGTTTCGGCAGCCTCGCTGGTTAAAAAGGGGAAAGTGTTTTCCCTGGCCATTCCCTTGGATGCCAACGGGCCGCAGTGGGGTGAAAGAGGAAGGAATAATCCCGTAAGAAGCATGATCTTCACGGGAACCGACGCTATTCTGGGCGTACAGGACTACTTGAAACTCCGCTATGCCGACGATATGGTGACCATGCCGCTGCAGTGCGCCACCCATTGGGACGCCCTGGGCCACATCTTTTATGAATACACTGATGAGAACAACAACCGTCAGGTTGTGATGTGGAACGGTTATTCAGCCAGGCATGTAAACAGTTCTGGCTGTGAGAAGTGCGGTATAGAAAAAACTAAAGAAAAGATGGTGGGCCGGGGAGTTCTTCTTGATATGGTCCGTTATCTGAAGTGCGACTCGATGGAACCAGGGCAGGGAATCACCAACGAAGACCTGGATAAATGCGCTCAGGCCTTTAACGTGGAGATTAAACGCGGAGACTTTGTCCTGGTCAGGACCGGCCAGCTGGGGAAGCATCTCAAATCGGGCGTGTGGGGAAAATTTGCCGGTGGAGACGCACCCGGCCTGGAATTTGAGACTCTCACCTGGCTTCATGAAAAGGAAGTGGCGGCGATTGCAACCGATACATGGGGTGTGGAGGTGCGCCCGAACCGGAGCGATGATTACCTCCAGCCCTGGCATTGGCTTGCCATCCCGATGCTGGGTATTACGATGGGCGAAATGTTTTACCTGGACGATCTGGCCGCTGACTGCGCTGCGGACGGCAGATACGAATTCCTGCTGGTGGCACCGCCGCTACCGTTTACTAACGGCGCAGGCTCGCCGGTGAACCCGCTGGCTATAAAATGAAACAATTGAAACAATTGATAGAATAAATTCTGTCCATATAAGCAGGAGTTAATTAAACCGGAACGAATATACTCATATAACGGTAACGTAATATTTGAATCTGGCAGTACGGCAAGCGGGGGGATAGATAATGTTTGTCGAAAGCCTGATCCAAAAAGAGAAACAGGACAATATGCATAACACCAATGTGGTGATGCTTTCCCCTGCCGCATCAGAGATTATCAATCTTCTACAGGAATTGAGTTACAAGAATGCCATTTATGTGAGCATTCTGGATTCGATTAACGAAGGCATCTGTTTTGTAAACAAAGATAAAAAAATAATTTTTGCCAATAAGGAATTCTTAAAAATACACAATCTTAAAGAAGAAGACATTATTGGCAAGCCTGTAGGAGATTTGTTCCCGGGAACGGGGCATTTCAAGGTGCTGGAAACAGGTCTTCAGGATTGTATTGATGAGATTTATTTTGAAAAGACCGGGGCCAAGGTGAGGCCGAAATATAAACCTCTCCGGGATTCTGAGAATAACCTGATGGGATCTCTAGCCCTGGTCAGAGAGATGTCGAAGATTAAGGATTTCGCCCTGGAACTGCGCAGCCTGGCCAGCATTTACGAGCAGTTTTCCCTGGTGTTCAACAACCTCAAGGAAGCTATAGTGGCTACTGACATGGCCGGAAAAGTGGTTTACGCCAATTCGCCTTATGCCAAGATCTGCGGCTGGGAAATCGGGCAATTGGTAGGGCAAAATGTTTCTATTGACGGGCTTGCCCAGGTCATAGAAAAGACCCTCCAGGAATCCAAACCCTGCAAAGAGAAGCTTTCTTCCCTGGCGGGAATGCACCTGGAGGTCGTTTGCCTGCCACTCATCGTAGATGATTCGCTGGTCGGTTCTGTATGTATTATCCAGGACCTTACCCAGCTGCAGAAGCTGAATGAAAAGCTGGAACATACCACCCAACTGGCCGAATATTTGAAGGACCAGCTGTACTGCAGGGAGCCGCTGCCTCCTTCCTTTGACAAAATCGTGGGTAAAAGCAGCTCCCTGAAAGAGGCCCTGGCTGTTGCCGCGAAAGCAGCGCCCACTTCCTGTAAAATCCTGATACGCGGTGAGAACGGGGTGGGTAAGGAGCTGGTGGCCAAAGCGATTCACTACTCCAGCCCCAGGGCGAACGGTCCTCTCGTTTGTGTGAACTGCGCCGCCATGCCTGACGCTCTGCTGGAAAGCGAGCTTTTCGGTTATGATGAGGGGGCTTTCACCGGGGCCCGGCGCGGTGGCAAACCGGGGAAATTCGAGCTGGCAAACGGGGGAACCCTTTTTCTTGATGAAGTGGGCGACATGAGCAGCTATATGCAGGCTAAACTGTTGAGGGTGCTGCAAGAAATGGAAGTTGAAAGAGTGGGCGGGACCAGAAGCCGCAAGCTTGATGTCCGTGTTATAGCCGCAACCAACAGGGACCTGGAAAAGATGATCGAGAAAAGGCAATTCCGGGAGGACCTGTATTACCGGTTAAATGTGGTGGCGGTGATTATTCCCGCCTTAAGAGACAGGAAGGAGGATATACCCCCGTTGGTAGACTTTTTCCTGGAGCAGTATTCCCAGCGATATAACAGGAAACTTGAGGTCTCTGACGCAGTCCTGCAGATTCTAAACAATTACAACTGGCCGGGAAACATCAGGGAGTTGAGCAACGTCATTGAAAGGGCTACCGTCCTGGCCGAGGAGGGAGTAATACAGACGTATCACCTGCCGTCTTACCTGAGAAAAAACCAGGAATACGAAGGTGAGAATCCTGTCCTTATTCTCGGCGGCGCTTCCTCCCTGGAGCAAATCATGATGGAATGCGAAAAACAGGCGATTATCAAAGCTTTACAGGAATCCGAGAACAATAAAAGCAAGGCGATGAAAATCCTGAACTTAAGCCGCAGGGCTTTTTACTATAAGGCAAAGAAACACGGGATCATCTAGTATAAAGCAGTTTTACGGGAGTCTGAAGCCGGTGTTACAAAAAATAAACACCACCCGTTACCAGGGGTGGTGTTTTTATAACTGTTTCCTGGCAGATCCGGGGCGGAGGGAGCAGCAAGCGCTGCGCCGGATATTTCATTGGTCACAAAATGTATACATAATTAACGGAAGGAACAAAAAGTAAACAATTATTCACGCCGGTTATTCTATATATACCCTTTTGGCGTTTGCAGGGCGGTTATTTAACATGCTCAAAGGTTTGGCATGTTATTTGCAAAAGTAATAGACGGCGGGAAGATTCACTATACCGGGGAGGTGACACCGGTTAGGAGGCGCGGCTGAAGGACCGCAACACTGTTATCCATATTATATAAAGGGGAGATTGAAGTTGGTGAAAATAATCGACTTGTCGCAGGAAATCTATCAGGGGATGCCTGTTTGGCCAGGCCACATCAAAACTGTAATTTGGGATCATGATACCCATGAAAGCACTGCTGCCAACGGCTATTCCTGGATGTCCAAGGGTATAATGATGTGCGATCACGGCCCCACCCATGTTGATGCCATCAACCATATCGATCCCACGCCCGGTGCACCAGCTATTAATGAAATTCCTTTAGAGAAGTTTTATACCGACGGATTGTGTTTGGATGTCTCCGAAGTGGAACCGGGTAAATACATAACAAAAGGTGTTTTGCAAAAAGCCTGCGAAAAAGCCGGCCTCACCATCAAGAAGGGTGACACCGTAATCCTCTACACAGGGCATTATCCCAGGCGTTACAACACCCCGGAATGGCTGACCAACTATGCGGGGCTGGACAGGGAAGGGACTCTTTGGCTTTGTGACCAGGGTATTGTAAACATCGGGATTGACGCCCCCAGCATTGACACGCCAAAGGACAGGACCTTCCCGGCTCATGTCGCCTGCCGCGAAAGGTCTATGCTGAACATAGAAAACCTGGGCGACCTGAGGCCTGTGGTTGGCAAAAGGTTCAAATTCATTGGTTTCCCGCTGAAGATCAGGGGAGGTACCGGTTCGCCCATCAGGGCGGTAGCCATTCTGGATGAATGATGAGCCGGCAGGCAGGAGGATATAATATTGTCCAAGGATAACCGGTGAAAATGATGGGGGGAGGGAATCGTTTGGGCTTAAAATTTGTTGACAGGTTGATGGTAAAGATAGCGGCGGTATCAAGTTATATCGGGGCAGTGTGGATTTTCTGCGTAATGGTTTTAGTCAATTCGGACGTTTTAGGCAGGCTGTTCTTTAACAGCCCCATCAAAGGCACGCCGGAAATTGTGCAGAATTCCATAGCGGGGTTGGCTTTTTTGATGATGGGTTGGGCAACTTACCAGGGGCGGCATGTTCGTTCAACTATGGTTAAGGACAAGCTGCCGCCCGGGGCAGGCGATGCAGTAGAGCTTATTTCTTGTATAATCGGGGGAATACTTTTTATCGGCATTGTGATTGCCAGCTGGAAACCGATGTTGCTGGCCTGGGAGATCAAGGATTTCCAGGGGGAAGGGGCTCTAAGGGTACCCACATATCCCCTGTGGTGGATCGTGATTTTTGGCGCGATGCTGTCGAGCTGGCAATGCTTTAGCAAGGTCGTAAAGCTGCTCGGTTATTTTCTGGGAAAAGCCCCGCGGCCAGATGACAATAAAGGAGATGTGGAACCGCTATGATCTCGATAGCCGTACTTACAATAGTTCTCCTGTTTATCCTGATAATCTTGGGAGTCCAAATAGGCTTTTCCCTGGCTGTAATGAGTTTCATCGGCGTCTGGCTCATGTCCGGAAAACTCACCGTAGCGCTGGCCATATTGGCCACAACCTCTTTTGAAGCAATTAGGGAATATGTCTTTGCCGTCCTTCCACTGTTCATATTGATGGGCGCCTTTATGAGCAATTCAGGTGCAGCCAAGGATTTGTTCAGCGCGTCGAACTATCTGCTGAAAAGGCTCCCGGGGGGAATGGGAGTAGCAACCGTGGCCGCCAATGCGGTATTTGCCGCGGTGACGGGGGTCAGCGTTGCTTCCGCCGCCGTATTCAGCAAAATCAGCCTGCCGGAAATGGTCCGTTTAAACTACGATAAAAAATTTGCCGTGGGAGCCGTTGCAGGGAGCTCGGTGCTGGGTATGCTGATCCCGCCAAGTGTTTTGTTGATTATTTTCGGCATGCTTTCAGAGGCGTCGATCGGCAAACTCTTTGTGGCAGGAGTCATGCCCGGCGTTGTGCTGGCATTAATTTACAGTATCGGGATTGTCACGATGAGCGTTGTGAAGCCGGAAATAGCCGGGAGAAAAAAGGCCGCCGGCGACACCGCTGCCGCTGCGGAACAAGCAAAAACCGCAGCGGAGGGAGAAAAGTTCGGGATCACGGCCGTCAAGTCCCTACCTGTTTTCATCCTGGTTATCCTGGTTTTGGGCGGGATTTGGGGCGGTCTCTTCACACCGACGGAAGCAAGTGCGGTAGGCGCTCTTGGAGCTATGGTCGTGGCCTTTTTTAAAAAAATCAGTTTTCAGCAGCTTAAAGAAGTGCTGCTTGAAACCGCGGCCACCAGTTCGACGATACTTTTCCTGCTTATCACCGCCCAGATGTATTCGCGGATGCTGTCCATGAGCGGGCTGGTAGTATGGTTAGGCGACCAGGTGGCTGCATCCAATGTAAGCTCCGGAGTGGTCATGTTCCTGCTTTGTATTCTCTTGCTTATTCTGGGGTGCATCCTGGATTCCACTTCAATTCTTCTCTTGACGGTTCCCTTGATTTTGCCTATAGCCGCGCATTTCCAGTGGGACCTGCTCTGGTTGGGCATCGTTATGGTTATGGTGACGGAAATGGGACTGCTGACCCCGCCGTTTGGCATGGTTGCCTTTGCCATGAAGGCAACCCTGGGCGATGCGGTGGCCTTGGAGGATATATTCCGGGGTTCATTGCCGTTCCTGCTGATGATGGCTATCGGCGTGCTGGTTGTTATCGCCTTCCCCGTTTTATCCACATGGCTGCCAAGTTTAATGTGAGCGTGTAGTTTTTATCATAAAAAAATTAAGGAGGAGAGTTTTGTGAAAAGATGGAAAAAAACGGTAAGCTTGTTGTTGATCCTGTTGTTCACCATGGGCCTGGCAGCAGGGTGCGGCGGCCAAAAGAAAGCTGAACCGGCCGGCCCGCAGACCATCGAACTGAAAATTGGCGGCGGTCACCCGGCAAACGGCATGACCTATACCCAGGCTGCCGTCGAGTACTTCCAGCCTGAAATCGCCAAGCGGGTGGCGGAGAAGACCAACTACCGGATCAAGTGGACGGAAGCTTACGGGGGGACAGTGGCCAAACTGGCCGAGGCATTGGGAGCTACCCAGTCCGGCCTGCTGGATGTTTGCGTTAACTCCTTTGCTTTCGAACCTGCCAAACTGTTTTTGATGAATATGAACTACTACGTGCCTTTTGCCAGTTCGGATCCGGTACTGGTTACCAAGGCCTCGAGGAAGGTCATGGACGAAAACAAAGAGGTGTATGACAACCTGTGGAAAAAGTATAACCAGAAATTCCTGGCCCTTGGTCCCACCGGCAGTTATGAACTTATCACCACCTTCCCGGTGAGCAAGGTCACGGACCTGAAAGGGCGCAAGATTGCCGCAGCCGGTCCAAATTTGACCCTTTTGGAAGGCACAGGCGCCATTCCCGTGCAGTCCAACTTAAATGAAGCATACACCGCTATGCAAACCGGCGTTTATGAAGGCTGGATCATGTGGCCGGACTCTTCATACAGGTTCAAACTGCACGAGGTTGGCAAATATTATACCATTGTAGGTTTCGGGGCAGACGCGATTCAGGGGATTTCCGTCAACCTGGATGTCTGGAACAAGCTTCCCAAAGAAGTACAGGACATATTTATTGAAGTCAGCAAGGAATACGAGATCAAGTCCGCGGAGATGGCGAAGCAATATGATATAGATGCCCTGGAAAAAATGAGGCAGGCGGGCGTGAAGGTTAATGTGCTCTCTGATGAAGAGAAAGCGAAATGGGCTGCTGCAATCCCCAACGTTCCTCAACAGAAAGCGGAAGAAGCCGAGAAACTGGGTTATCCAGGCAAGAAGATCTGGGCTTCTTACATCAAGAATCTCGAAGACCTGGGTCATAAATTCCCCCGCAAGTGGGAGATCAAGTAATACCGGCAGACGTTTTTACCGGAGAATGGCCCGGGGCTTTACCCGGGCCGTTCAACCACCAAAAGGAGCTGAATCGAAATGAGCGATAAAAGAATAGTCACTGCTGCTATTACCGGAGCTATTCACGTTCCCAGCATGTCCGAGTATTTACCGATAACCCCAGAACAGATAGCCGACGAGGCCGTGCGGGCTTTCGAAGCAGGTGCCGCTGTCGCCCATATCCATGTAAGAAATCCCCTGAACGGCAAACCCATTACCGACTTGAAAATGTTCAGGGAAGTAGCCTCGAGCATTAAAAAACGGTGCAACATGGTTGTTTGTATAACCACCGGCGGAGCGCCAACAATGCCCGTTGAAGAAAGACTATCCCCCGTCACGGAACTGCAGCCGGAATTGGCTTCATGCAATGGCGGCACAATAAATTTCGCTCTTCACCCCCTGGCGGAAAAGATCGCGGAATTTAAGTTCGACTGGGAAAAACCACACCTGGAGTGGACTGAGGAGCAGATATTCCCCAACACTTTCAAATCCCTGCGGATATACCTTAAAACATTTTATGAAAACCGCACCAAGCCGGAATTTGAGATATATGACGTGGGACAAATCAACAATCTGGCTCATCTTTTGGAGCGCGGGCTGTTCAAAAGGCCCGTCTATCTCCAGTTCATCATGGGAATCTTAGGCGGTATACCGGCAACTGTTGAAAATCTTGTTTATCTGGCGGAAACAGCGCGCAAGACCATCGGAGACTTCCAGTGGTCCGTAGGCGTAGCGGGCAAGAACCAGTTCAAGCTTGGTACTGTAGCCCTGGCCATGGGCGGCCATGTTCGCGTGGGACTGGAAGATAACCTCTGGCTGGAAAAGGGCGTTAAAGCCAAAAGCAATGCGGAACAAGTAAGCAAAATCATTCGGATTGCCAGGGAATTGGGAATTGAACCGGCGACTCCTGACGAAGCGCGCCAGATCCTTGGTCTGAAAGGGTCGGAAAACGTAAACTTTTAATTCTGGCATAATCAGGCATATTGAATGTGGATGATAAAAGGCCCGTGGGGGCGTGCTTCTTGCACTTTATTTAGGAGGTTAAAATGCGGAAAACGAAGATAATCTGCACTATAGGACCGGCCAGCGAAGAGCTGGGAATACTTAAAGAAATGCTCAAGAAGGGCATGAATGTCGCTCGGCTGAATTTCTCCCACGGGTCTCATGAGGAGCACCAGAAACGCTTGGTCAGTATTCGCCAGGCATCCCTGGAGACGGGGATACCTGTGGCCGTCATGCTGGATACCAAAGGACCCGAAATACGGATCGGGCTGTTGGAGGGCGGATCTGTCCGGCTGGAAGAAGGGAAGCAATTAGTGCTTACCACAGAAGATGTCCTTGGTACGCCCGAAAGGATCGGTGTGAGCTATGCTGGCTTGCCGCGGGATGTCAAAGAAGGCGATAGGATTCTTTTGGATGACGGTTTAATTTCCCTGCGGGTGCAAAGGGTTAAAGGTGCCGAAATCTCCTGCGTGGTGGAGAATGGGGGTGAAATCAGCGACAGGAAAAGGATTAACATCCCCCAGGTCAACGTTAACCTGCCCGGCTTGTCGGCGAAAGATTATGCCGATATTATTTTCGGCGTCCAAGAGGGGGTTGATTTTATTGCCGCATCCTACATCAGGTCCGCTGCTGATGTTTTAGCCATCCGCAAAATACTGGAAGAACTTCAGTCCGACATTCAAATAATATCCAAGATAGAGAACCGGCAGGGAGTGAATAATATAGATGAAATAATCCAGGTTTCCGATGGGATCATGGTGGCTAGGGGGGATTTGGGCGTTGAGTTCCCTGCTGAGGAGGTTCCGGTTGTCCAGAAAATGCTGATCCAAAAATGCAACCTGGCGGGCAAACCGGTGATAACGGCTACCCAAATGCTTGATTCCATGACCAGGAACCCAAGGCCCACCAGGGCTGAAGCGAGCGATGTGGCCAACGCCATCTATGACGGCAGCGATGCCATCATGCTTTCGGGCGAAACGGCCAGCGGCAAATACCCTGTCCTTGCGGTGGAGACGATGTCCCGGATCGCTTGCCGCGCCGAGGAATCGCTGAGCTTAAGCGAGCGGAACAAAGACAGGGTGGGCCCGGCTGCCGGGTCCAC
The DNA here is from genome assembly GCA_024655825.1 of Peptococcaceae bacterium. Classification (NCBI taxonomy): domain Bacteria; kingdom Bacillati; phylum Bacillota; class Clostridia; order Eubacteriales; family Peptococcaceae; species Peptococcaceae bacterium. The sequence goes on from JANLFJ010000020.1 coordinate 24,616, forward strand.
AACGGAAGCGATAAGCTTCGCGACCTGCAGCATAGCCATTAACCTGGGGGCTTCGGCAGTAATAACCGCGACAAAATCGGGTTCCACGGCGAGGTTTGTCTCCAAATACCGCCCCAAGACGCCGATTGTTGCTGTGACTCCGGACGAGTGCGTATGCAGGAGGCTTCTCCTGGTATGGGGCGTCTATCCGCTGCTGGGCACCGACCACAAATCTACCGACGGGATGATCTCATCAGCCATTGATACGGCCCTGGAAGCGAATCTGATCAAAGACGGTGATCTGGTCGTGATAACGGCCGGGGTTCCCTCCGGCATTCCCGGGACAACGAACCTGATCAAGGTTCATACCGCCGGCAAAGTGCTGGCCAGGGGCACGGGCATTGGCCGGGGTTCGGTTTCCGGCAGGGTTTTGGTTGCCGGGACGGGCGCAGAAGCACTGGAAAGGATAAACCAGGGCGATATCCTGGTGACAACTGCTACCGATAGGGACTTTGTGCCTGCGCTGGAAAAAGCCGTGGCGTTGATAACGGAAGAGGGAGGGCTAACCTCTCACGGGGCCATTGCTGGTCTTGAACTCGGAATCCCGGTTATTGTCGGAGTGGAGAGAGCCACAACGGTTTTAAGCCAGGAGCAGGTTGTTACGGTAAATCCGGCGAGCGGAATTATTTACAGGGGAAATGCCAGGACTTTGTAAAAGGGTGTTGATTGAGCACGCAACAATTAGAGATGGTGGAAGAGGAAGAGGGCAGGTGAAAAATGGTCTGCTTTCTTCTTCTTTTTAGATTAAAACAACGGTTTCGATACAAGATATAAGTTATGGAAGCATTTGACGGGGGCCGTATCTGAGGTATAATAAGTCGTAGGCTTGTTGGCCTTATGGATGTTTCGGAGGAATTTATGTGCGCGAAGTGCAAATTGAGTTGAAAAAAAACAAGCCCGACGGGCAGGGGATTTTCACGCCTGCCCAGATGCTGGCCCTTGGTTTTATAGCTGTTATCTTTATTGGGGCGGCACTTTTGTCGCTGCCGTACTCGTCGGCCGACGGAAAGGGTCTGCCGTTCATTGATGCTCTTTTTACATCAACTTCGGCGGTGTGCGTAACAGGCCTGGTTGTTGTGGATACGGGCACGTATTTTTCTGCCTTCGGCCAGCTGGTCATACTTCTGTTGATTGAGATTGGCGGGCTGGGATTTATGACTTTCGCCACACTATTTGCCATTTTATTGGGGAGAAAGATAACGCTCAAGGAAAGGATTCTCCTGCAGGAGGCGCTTAACCAGCTCTCGCTGGAAGGGATTGTTCGCCTGGCCAAGCATGTGATGAAAATTGCCTTTGTAATCCAGGCCACAGGCGCGGTGCTGTTAAGCCTGGCCTGGTGGAAGGAACTGGGACCCGGTCGAGCAGTTTATTACGGTATTTTCCATGCTGTTTCCGCTTTTAATAATGCCGGATTTGACCTGTTTGGAGATTTCCGCAGCCTTGAGGCGTATGCCGGTGATATCATGACAAACCTGGTGGTGGCGGCCTTGATAATTACGGGCGGGCTGGGTTTTGTAGTCCTTGCTGAACTTTACGCCAAACGCAAAAGTAAGCTGTCCCTTCATTCACACCTGGTGATAATCGCTTCGGCTGCCTTAATCATATTCGGTACATTTGCTATCCTGATTCTGGAGTACAGTAACCCTAAAACCCTGGCTTTACTGGAACCTCAGGACAGGGTGCTGGCCTCTTTCTTCCAGGCAGTCACCCCGCGTACGGCGGGATTCAGCACCTTGCCGATCAGCGGAATGAGGGATACCACTCTGCTTGTGCTGATCGTTTACATGTTCATTGGGGCTGCCCCCGGCTCCACGGGGGGCGGGATTAAGGTAACCACCTTTGTTTCGCTAGCGGCATCCGTTGCTGCCAGTTTTAAGGGAAAAGTGGAAGTAGTAATCGGGGAGCGCGCGCTTCCCCCTGTAATTATCCAGAAGGCTGTGGCAGTAGCTTTATCGGCTCTTGTCCTGGTCCTTGTCGTGACAGGAGTGTTGACCATGACGGAAGAAGCGGGTTTTCTTCCCCTCCTCTTTGAAGCTGTTTCGGCGTTCGGGACGGTCGGCCTTTCAACGGGCGTTACACCCCAGCTGACTGCGGCAGGTAAAACTGTCATCATTTTTACCATGTACGCCGGGCGGATAGGCCCGGTAACCTTGGCCTATGCCCTGGCGCAAAAGCGAAAAATTTCGCTTGCCCATATCAAGTACCCTGAAGAAAAGATTCTGATAGGCTAGGAGGAAAGAAGCGCATGCGAAAACAGTTTGCCGTGATTGGCCTGGGCCGTTTTGGGAAGAGTGTGGCCCTAACCCTGAGTGAACTGGGACATGACGTATTGGCCATCGACAATGCAGAAAGCAATATCCAGGAGGTCGCAAATTCGGTAACCCATGCCGTGCAGGCCGACGCTCGCGAGGAAGAGACGCTGCGAGCCCTGGGCATCCGTAATTTCGATGTCGTCATCGTAGCCATAGGCAACGATATTGAGGCCAATATTCTAATTACTCTAATGTTAAAAGAAATGGGGGTCAAGTTTGTGGTCTCCAAGGCCATGAACGCGCTGCACGGCAAGGTATTGGGAAAAATCGGCGCCGATAAAATCGTTTTCCCGGAAAAGGACATGGGAATAAGATTGGCCCACAACCTGGTAACGTTTAACGTCATGGACTATATCGAGCTGGCTCCTGGCTACAGCGTTCTGGAAACAATGACTCCCTCCAGGTTTGTCGGAAAGTCGCTGGGCGAATTGAATTTACGGGCTCGCTACGGGATCAGCGTAATGGCCATAAAGAAAGCCGGAACCGTTGTAATTGCTCCCGGAGCCGGGGCCGTTCTTGAAGAGAAAGACATTTTGATCGTGGTCGGAGAAAATGAAGACCTGGCCAGGCTGCAGGATTAGAGTTTGCGGAGGGTTGAAAAGGAAGGGGTGGTTCTTATTTCCATATTGCTGCTTAGTTTTTTGGCTGGACTGGTTACGGGAGTGGGAGCCCTCATTGCCGTTTTTATTAAAAATCCCTCGAAAAAAGCGCTTTCTTTTTCTTTAGGTTTTGCTTCCGGCATCATGCTGGGCATTTCCACTTTAAGCCTTATTCCGGAAAGCGTGACCGCCGGGGATTTGGCCACCTGCTTTGCCGGGATTGTAGGGGGAGCCGCGTTTTTATGGCTTGTCGACATGCTTCTTCCTCATATTCATAAAACCGAAACCGAGCGCGATATTTATATGAAGCTTGGCAGTTTCATCGCCCTGGGCATTGCTTTTCATAACCTTCCGGAGGGGATCGCTATAGGGGCCAGCAACCAGGTTTCGGCGCAGCTTGGTTTTTACACCGCCTTTTCCATCGGTATCCACAACATTGCCGAAGGGTTAAGTGTTGCCATGCCCCTTTGCCTGGGAAAGATGGACAGGATGAAAATCGTATTTATTACCACTTTGACGGGGCTAGCCACTCTTGGGGGAACGGTTCTTGGCAGCAGCCTGGTTTCCGTTTCCGGCTTTTTCATCTCGGTTTCCTTGGCCTTTGCCGCGGGAGCAATGATATATATCGTCAGCGATGAACTGATTCCTTTAAGCCATCACGCTCATAGTCACTTTGCGAATATTGGAATAGTGCTGGGAATAATTATGGCTTTGGGCGTAAAATAAAAAAGAAGCCCGGTTTATGCCGGGTCTTTTTTGGTTATTCGGAAACGTCGGGGAGAAGGGTTTTTACCACGTTAATGGCGTCCTGGTTAATGGCATAGTATGTGATTTCTGTTCCCGACCTTTTTCCTTCAACTATGCCGTAAGCTTTCAGTTTGCTCAGGTGCTGAGAAATAGTAGACTGGGGCATGGTCAGGCAGCCCTGCATTTTTGTGACGTTGCAGCCCCCGCTGTCGATGAGGTTCTTCACTATGCAGAGACGAATCGGATGAGCAAGGGATTTCAGCAGTTCGGCTTTCGTTTCCAGCAACTTCTTTTGTTTTCCTTTCATGGTCAAAGGCATAATTTCAACCCCTTTGGTTTTTAATACTTTTTTATAAAATTCATGAAATATTCGCTACAGTTATGATAAACCAAATAAATAAATATAGCAATTACTTTTATTGTCTCTGGACGGATAATTATCTTTTTGAGAAAATAATCGTGTAAACGCCAGGCGAGCAAATCGTGGAAAAAGGATCGACAAGGAGGCAAACGCTGTGCTTGAACTGCAAAACGTTTCGTATAACGGCGAAGATGATACCCCGGTTTTGAAGGATATAAACCTGACGCTTCAGGACAGGAAGTTTTACGTTATAACCGGGCCCAACGGGGGGGGCAAATCTTCGCTGGCCAAGGTGATTATGGGGATTTACCAGCCGTCTGCGGGAAGGATTGTCCTGGACGGAGAAGACATTACCGGTCTTGGTGTTACGGAAAGGGCCCGGCGTGGTATCGGCTTTGCTTTCCAGCACCCTCCCCGTTTCAAAGGGATTACGGTAGGCGAACTTCTCCACTTGGCCGGCGGTTCACAGAAGACTGCCGCCGGCTGCAACCAGCTCGTCGATGTGGGCCTGTGCCCCAAGGACTATACCGGCAGAGAAGTAAACGGCAGCCTTTCCGGCGGGGAGTTAAAACGCGTGGAGATCGCTACGCTTTTGGGCAGGAAGCTGAAAATAGCCATCTTTGACGAACCGGAGGCCGGGATAGACCTGTGGAGTTTCGGCCGCCTCACTGAAACCTTCCGCCGGATCCATGCCAGTAACGAGCAGACGACGGTAATAATCTCTCACCAGGAGAGAATACTCGAACTGGCCGACGAGATCATCTTAGTAGCCGAAGGGCAGGTGCAGGAAAGAGGGGAGAAAGAAAAGCTTCTTGCCAGGATCCTGCAAGAGTGCGACTGCAGCAAAAATTGCCTGGAAAGGGCGGTCGGAGCAAATGAATGCCGTTGAGAGAAGAATACTTAAAGAGGTAGCAGGTCTGCACGATATTCCCAGGGGAGCCTATAACATCAGGAAGAACGGGGAGGGGATGGGCCGCGAGTCGACGGCCAATATAGAAATACGGTCCAAGGAGGACAAGCCGGGGATCGACGTTATTATAAAACCGGGCACGAAAGGGGAAAGCGTCCATATCCCCGTCATCATCACGGAAACCGGCCTGGAAGATGTGGTTTACAACACGTTTTACGTGGGCGAAGGTTCCGATGTCCTGATTGTCGCTGGCTGCGGCATCCACAACCCTGGCGCTCGCAAGTCCCAGCACGACGGCATCCATGATTTTATCATCTGCAGGGGGGCAAGGGTGCGCTATGTGGAAAAACATTACGGCGAAGGAGAAGGGACGGGGGGGCGGGTTCTTAACCCCAAAACCGTGGTGGAAATAGAAGAGGGCGGTTATGCGGAATTTGAACTGGTTCAGATCAAAGGCGTCGATTCCACTAAACGCCGCACCGAAGCGGTAATACACAAGAACGGGCATATCGTCATTACGGAAAGGCTGCTGACGCACGGCAATCAGCAGGCGGAATCCGAAATGCTTGTGGAACTGGTAGGCGAGAACTCGGCCGCCCAGATCGTCTCGCGCTCGGTGGCCCAGGAGGAATCAAGCCAGGTCTTTTATCCCCGCATGGCGGGCTTTGCCAAATGCCGGGGCCACGTGCAGTGCGACGCAATCATTATGGACAGGGCCGTGGTGAGGGCCATACCGGAGATCGCGGCCCATCACGCTGATGCCCAGCTGGTCCATGAGGCGGCCATCGGCAAGATCGCCGGCGAGCAGATTATCAAGCTGATGTCTCTCGGCTTGACGGAGAAGGAAGCGGAGGAGACGATCCTGCAAGGGTTTTTAAAATAGCCGCCGGCTGATTCCTGATCGGAGAAGGCAATAAAGCGGGCAATTGGCGGGAGAACTTTTAGGGCTATGACTTCAGTGAAAAATATGCTTATTGGAGGTTAACCATGAAAATCCTGCGGGTAAATATGAGGACAAAGGCAACAATTAAGGAAGAACTGCCCAGGGAATGGGAGTTGTACGGCTGCAGGGGCTTGGTCGCCAAGGTGCTTTTGAAAGAGGTGCCTCCCGCCTGCGAGCCGCTAGGTCCTTTCAACAAACTGGTCTTTGCCAACGGGCCGATGGCCTTCCCCAATGTTTCCAGCGCGGGAAGATTCTCCGCCGGCGGAAAGAGCCCCCTGACCGGCGGCATAAAGGAGGCGAATTCCGGCGGTATCGCTGGTCTCAGGTTGGCCGGGCAGGGCTTCCGGGCCGTGATTATTGAAGACAAGCCGGAAAACCGGGAAGAGCTTTACGTATTGCATATCGGCAGGGACCGGATTCGGCTGGAGAACGCCGCCGAATATAAACTGATGGGGGTTCATGAACTGGCGGAAAAACTGTTCGCCAGGTACGGCAAAGATGTAAGCCTGACGATGATAGGTCCGGCCGGTGAAATGCTGATGTCGTCGGCGGCGATAGTTAATGTGGACAAAGACGGCAATCCCAGCCGATGCTGCGCGCGCGGCGGGCTGGGAGCGGTGATGGGCTCCAAGGGGCTCAAGGCGGTGGTTGTGGAAAACGACGGCGACTTCCGGCAGGAAATAAAAGACCCTAAAAAGTTTAATGAAACTGTGAAGGCATACGCCGAACTGCTGCGGACCAGCCACCAGACGAGCGTAGCCTATACGCTGTACGGAACGGCGGGCCTGATTGCCACCATCAACGAGCTGGGAGGGATGACCTCATATGCGTTCAGGAGCGGCTCCTTCGACAAGGTTGAGGAAATCACCGGAGAGAAGCTCTATGATGTAATAAACGAACGGGGCGGCGAGGGGACGCCGACCCATGCCTGCATGCCGGGATGCCTGATCAGGTCTTCCAACGTTTTCGCCGGCAAGGACGGCAAAAAGAAGGTCGCTTCCTTTGAATATGAAACCATCGCCATGCTCGGTTCCAACCTGGGCATTGGCAATTTCGACGAAATAGCCGAACTGAATTATTTATGCAACGATTACGGGATCGATACCATCGAGATCGGCGCGGCGCTTGGCGTATACATGGACCTGGGATTGGCCAGGTTCGGGGATGCCGCGGCGGCCGCCGGCCTGATCAAAGAGGTGGGGAGCGGCACCCTGCTGGGGAAGGTGCTTGGTGAAGGCGCTGCCGTAACAGCCAGGATTTTCAAGTCGCTGCGGGCGCCGGTCGCCAAAGGTCAGAGCATTGCCGCCCACGAACCGCGTTCCATCAAAGGGATGTCGGTAACTTATGCCACCTCGCCGATGGGTGCGGACCATACGGCAGGGGTGACGACCAGGGCCAAGGTAAACCAGCTCGACCCCAACGGGCAGATGGAACTGTCCCGCAGCACCCAGGTGAGAATGGCGGCTGTTGATACGCTGGGGGTATGCATGTTTGTTACAACTGCTGGGATGAAAGCCCTGCTTTACCTGGTGGAGATGCTAAACGCCGTCTATGGAACGGAGCATACCGTGGAATTCATTAACAAGCTGGGGAAGGATGTTATCCTTACGGAGAGGGAGTTTAATACCAGGGCCGGCTTTAACGGGTATGACGACAGAATGCCGGAGTTTATGATGTATGAAGCCATTCCTCCCCATAACGCCGTTTCCGACATACCCAAGGAGCATTACAAGTTGTTCTGGGATGATGATTATTGGAAAAAATGATGGAATTAAAAGTCAGGGTTCATTCTTCTTTGAACATATGTCTTGACAAGGAGCTCAGGCACGGGTGGTTTGAAATCAAGGTCCCCGACGGGTTGAGCGCTGCCAGCCTGGCAGACGTTTTGCGGCTGCCGGCAAATGAGATCATGTTTGTCGTTGTGAACGGCAGCAAGGCCGACCCCACGCGTGTTTTAAAAGAAGGCGACAGGGTTGAAGTCTTCCCGGTGATCTCGGGCGGGTAAACAATGCCTGCGGCTTTTGACCCTGTTTGCTGATACTGCCAAAAATGCCATAAATTAAGCCGCGGGAAAGCAGAAAACAAGCAGGTTTTTTTGACCCCGGTGTATAATTAAGGTATAGTATTGCGCGCAGGCAGGAGGGGTTGAAATGCTGAAAAGGCTGGCGGCAATAGCGCTGGCGGTTATACTAGTGGTTAGTTTTGCAGCGTGCGGCCAAAAAGGAAACCAGGTCAAGAAAATTGGCGACGTGGAGATCGAGGTGCTCGACCCTGCCGGTTTAAAGAATCAAGAGCTGAAAAAATGGTACGAGGAAAGTTACCGCGTGAGATTCAGTCACAGCGTTAGCTTTGTGGACGGGTATAAGTATGTGCTGGTTTGCGCCGGGGAAATGCCTTCGACTGGTTATTCGGTAGACATTGTCAATGCGCTCCGGGAAAACGGCATGGTGATCTTTTATGCTAGGCTGATACCGCCCAAGGAAGATGAGAAAACTGGGACGGCAGTCTCTTATCCCCACATTTTTTTCAGATTAAAGGAAAAAGAGGAGATAACGGTTCGGGTCGAGCTGGATATGGGCGGAGCGGAAAGAAAGGGAGAGAATTATCCTGACAGGTTCAGCGGCATCAACGGGGTCTATATAGGACTGGCCGATAATAACTTTGTGGAAATCAGCGTGGATAAAAGCGTGAACTTTCCTCAAACCTCTAAGATGACCGTTTTTAAACTATCGGACGAAGTTAGAAAAATGTTTGAAAAGGAAAACCCGGAGTACCAGGAGTTTAAGGAAAACGATCCGGTTAGTTTCGATTGCGTCAGGACCAAAGACGGACAGTGGGAAATAACGAAGATGGTGAATCTTTCCGGTTTCATCCAGCAAGAAGAGGCGTCTGGCGAATATGTGGGACAGATTGACGCCAATTCGGTGGAGATAAAGATACAGGGAGTTCCGCGCGCCTTCAGGTTGTCAGATCCGCTTAGGACATATTTTGAGAGTAACGAAGTTAAAACCGGGACGCCTGTAACAATAAAGTATGTAAAAGAGGGAGAAAGCCTGAAAATCGTTGATTTCAAAGTGGTTCAATAGAGCGGGATAACGGCGGGTGAAAGCGTGAAAAGAATAAAAGCGGCAGCATTGAGAAAAGTGTTGGCGGCAGCAGCGGCAGTTTTGATTAATCTCAGCCTGGTCCCTGTTTCGGAAGCCGTTGAAAGCGGGACAACATTACAGGAGCTGGAAGACTTTGTCTGCGGAAGGAAGAACCTGCCGGAAAAAAGCGTGCTGCTGACTTTTGACGACGGCTACCAGTCCAACTATATCTATGCCTATCCCATTTTAAAGATGTATTCAAATTTGCAAGCCATACGCACGTTTTGCATAATGTTACAGGTAATCAAAAGGTTAGAAAAGGCGACAATCCCTTGAAACTGAAAAGGTATGGTTTATAACCCTTAAACTGTTCCGGGAATACTTGAAGTAAGAGCACAGCCCCTTTATTGACACCTGGGTGTTTTACCTGACGAAAAAACAGGCTGAATGCGCTTGTCTGGCGACAGTGAGCCTGTTTTTTGCCTGTTAACGGGAAGCGGAAACTTAAAGGAAAATGGGAAAACTGCGGATGAAGAAAAGTGTTTAGCAGATGATCTAGAACAAGGTCCTTTTTTATCAGTTGACGGTGAACTTTACCCAGTCAACCAGGTCTTTATAGGTGCGGTCAAGGAAATAAACGTAAGCTGTATAACTGCCGGATGGCATATCGGGCAGGTAGATGTAGTAGGACCTGTATACACCGGCTTTCAGGTCTTCGCTGCGGGGGGACCGGTCAAAGGACTGGTTTGCGGAATACCGCCAGTAATAGCCGCTGCTGCCGAGGACGATCACTTCGTATCTTTGCCCCGTCGGGTATTCCAGCCTGACGGTGTTATTTGTCCGGTTATATACCGACAAAACGATCCTGGGCTGGGTTCCTCCACTGTACCAGGCATTGAATTCAAGTCCGCCAATGGTAATGCCGTTATTTACAGTAAACTGCGCGTAAGCAGCCGGGCTGCTGTTCCCACGGCCGTAGAAGTAAGCGTAAGCGATATATTTGCCGGCCCTGAGCCTGGGTAATTTCGCCTTGAAGGTTTTGGCCTGCCAGGGATAGAGCCATTCGTTCTGTATGGCCTGGGTATAGGTACGGCCGTCTGAATAACGCCACACCTTTTGTCCCTGGTCGTTATAGACAACCAGATCAAACTGTTTGCCGCTCGAATAACTCAGGTAGTACGGCCAAAATGTGTTGTTGGTGACCGTGAAAACAAGTTCGCCGGCGGAGCTGTCGTGCTTCAGGTCATAGGAGAGCCCCCTGTTTTGATAAGCAGGGTAAACATAGGGGTAACCGGGTTTCGTTTGGGCGGCGGCGGGAACGGTGAAAAGGGAAAGAAGAAGGGCGCACAGCAGTATTAGTGCTGCTGCTTTAGCGAATGATTTCATCTGGCGATACCTCCATTGTTTTTGTTTATCAGGCTGCCTTTCTGGCACCTCTTAAAAGAAATAGACTGCTGTTGTTGTAAAAAGTTTCAGGTAATTTGTGGAGGAATGCTATTTTATATTAAGGATAGAAAAAGAGTTGGCCTGTCTGGCCAGCTCTTTTTGGTATGTTTCATTTACATATGATGTTTCCGTTAGAGTCGAAATTTAAGATTACTCTGGAGTTTCAAAAATTTGCTTGAATTCGTTAGTAATATTTTGAGCGGTTCCAATAACCAGTTGAATAAGATTGTCCTTATTGTCGGTATTGACTCTAACCTTAGGAATTGTGACACTAAGCGCTGCCACCACCTTTTGAAACCCGTAAATTGGTGCGGCAACGCAATAAAGGCCAAGCTGGAATTCTTCATCGTCAATAATATAACCTTCCTTTTTAATTTTGCGCAGGTCTTTTATTATGTCCTGCAGGTCTGTTTTTGTATTGGGTGTCATTTTTTTTAAAGTGTAGGGGAACAGGTAGGGCAGTTTATCCTCCGGGAAGTCCGAAATGAGGCACTTGCCTAGGCCCGTACAGTACAGCGGATAACGTGCACCTACCACGAAAGTGGGTCTGAGAAGGTGTTGTGTTTCCACTTTTGCTACGTAGACCAGTTGGTCTTCATCGCGTATGGCGATGTTCACCGTTTCGTCGCACTGTTCATTTAGATAAGTCGTGTGCTTTTTAGCTTTTTCTATCCACAGGGTCATGTGTTTGATGGAATTATCCATTTTCAACAGTTTTAACGCTAGACGATATTTTTTAGTGTTTGGATTTTGATAAATATAGCCCTTGAATTCAAGGGTGTTTATTATTCTTTGTACAGTGCTTTCGGGCATATCAACAAGAGAACTCAATTCTGTGATACCGTATTCTTCCATGTCGCTTTTAAAACAATCAAATACCGTTAAACCTTTCGTCAACGTTTGAATTAAATATTTATTATCATTATATTCCAAACCTATCGACCCCTTACATGTAGAATTAATATCTCCATTTCTCATTATTATACTATGAGTTAAATGGAATATCTAGTGTGATCGTATATTCTTCTCGTCATAAACTATCGATATAAATAAATTTATTAGCCGATATACGAAAAGGCGAAGATTGCACGCTCTATTTATTATTAATTTGGAATAAAGCTGGCTGCTTGCCAACTATATAGTAATATCACGAGAAAATAATACTGATACAAATTAAAAAAAATAATTAAATGAAGAAGGAAATTTCATATATACAGAGAATAACATTATATAAATGGAATACAGCATACCGAAATATGGCACCAACAAGAAAAGCATTAGGGAAACAATTTATAAAATAACAATAGAAGTTGAGATTATTTGAAACAAAAGGCCAGATTAAAACAATTAAGAGTTGCTTAAAACCATGGATGCGTTGTTAAAAATTAATATCAACTCATTGAGTAATAAGAAAATGGAATAAAGTTTTCTAGATATGCATTTACAAAATATGGTGGATTAGATTTGCGGCTTAAAAGAGGGGAAAAACGGGAGGATAAAATATTATGAAATTTATGGGTTTCATGAGAGAAAACGGCACGGTGGGAATTAGGAATCATGTGGCGGTTATACCAGCCATGGGTTGTGCAAACGAAATAGCAGCTGAAATTGCGCGTGGGGTCAAAGGGGCTTTGCCGCTTCTACATGATCATGCTTGTATTAGAATTGGGCAGGACATCGAAAGAGCGGAAAGAATAATAATCGGGCTGGGAACAAATCCAAACGTATTTTCCGTGCTGATGGCTGGTATCGGTTGTGAAAAAAAGGCTGCTGAGGATTTAGGCCATGAAATAAGCAAGTCGAAAAAGCCAGTGGAAGTAGTTACTATAGATGGAACGGGAGACTTTGATCAAACGATTTTAAGGGGACGGGAACTATTATCTGACATGGTTCGCAAAGCATCAGCAGTTGAAAGGGAATTATGTGATGTTGCCTCGCTAACCATGGGGATTAAATGCGGGGGTTCTCATGCCGCGTCAGCGATAGCGGGAAATCCCGCAGCAGGAAAAGCTGCCGATATCCTGACAGCTCATGGAGGTACTGTCATTTTTTCCGAAACAGCAGAAATACTGGGCGCCGAAAAGGTATTGGCGAAGAGAGCGTCATCTCCAGAGGTGGGAGAAAAACTGTTAAAAATGGTGTCTCAACTGGAAGACGAGATAAAAAGAAGCGGGGTTGACATTAGAGGATCCGAGCCTACTCCTGGTAATATCCAGGGAGGACTGACCACCCTAGAGGAAAAATCGCTGGGGGCTATTGTTAAATGTGGAACAGGCCCTCTTCAAGGCGTGGTGGATTATGCAGTGAACCCGGCGGGGAAGGGTCTTTACCTGATGGATGGTTCGGCGTTAACCTCTCAGTTGTTCCTGGGCACTGCTGCCGCAGGAGCACAAATACAGCTGTTCATATTTGGAGGGGGATTACCGGCACGTTTCCGGGGACTGCCGGCATTTCCCTGCGGCTTGAACATTCTGCCCACGATTAAGATTTTAAGCAGTCCAATGGAAAAAACGGAGCTAAAATACTTTGATGTTTATGCGGGGGATATTATTGAGGGCAGTTCTTCCATAGAGGAAGTGGGGAGAAGACTGTTTGACGAAATAATTGCTGTGGCCTCCGGAAAACTGGTAGTTACGGAAATCCGCGGCAGTTATTCCGAACCATTGCATTTTTATGCAACAGGTTTGCTTATGTAATCCCAAATGAAAGGAGCGGAAAGATGAAAAAGGCTATTGTTATGGAGGATATTGACAACGTTGCAACTGCTCTGGAAGCCGTTGCGGCTGGAGAAGTTATTCAGTTGTTATCTAGAAAAAATGAAGACATAGGCCAATTGAAAGCAATTGAATCAATACCATTTGGCTATAAAGTAGCCATAACAGAGATTGCCGGGGATGATTTTGTTATAAAATACGGGGCAAAAATCGGGAAAGCCTTAATAACAATTAAGCAGGGTGAACTTGTTCATGTACATAATGTTGTCAGTATGCGAGTTGTTTTACCAGAAACGGTTAAAAGAGAAGTGCTGGCGGAAATAAACTATAAAAAGATTTAGCGTAAGAAGGGGATGAGCGCATGCTTTTCAAGGGTTATCAAAGGCCTGACGGCAGTGTGGGTGTAAGGAACATAGTCTTGATTATGGCTGTAACTGACTGCGTTGAGGGGGTAGCTAGAAAGATTTCTGAAAAAATCAGAGATTCAGTGGTAGTTACACAGAATCACGGGTGCTTAGTTGTCGGAAATGAACAGGTTATTCATAATATGGTTGGCGTTGCCGAGAACCCCAATGTTGCTGCGGTACTGTTGTTGGGAATGGGTTGTGAAAGCTTACGGCCTGAAATACTTGCCGAACGCATCAGTAAAAGCGGAAAACCAGTGGAAGTTTTAAGCTGCACAAGGGAAGGGGGGACAATAAGACTTATTGAAAAAGGAATTAAGGTTGCTGCCGGCATGAGAGCGGAAGCGGACAAATTAGTCCGTCAAAACGCGGAAGTATCCGAATTGATTGTTGCCGTTAAATGCGGCGGTTCCGACACAAGTTCGGGAATTGCCGCTAATCCAAGCGTGGGCGCCGCGGTTGACCGGTTGGTTGCAGCAGGAGGGAGAGTTATTTTTAGTGAACCTATCGAGGCTATCGGTGGAGAAGAAGAGCTATGTAAAAGAGCGGTCAATAAAAAAGTAGCTGAACAGATCAGGGAATTAGTGCTTTCTGAAGATAAAAGGTTCAATGTACATGGCGCGAAAATGGAATTCATGTGCAAAGGCAACATTCTAGGGGGTCTTACTACTATCGAGGAAAAATCCTTTGGTTCGCTGCATAAAACTGGAAGCGCACAGCTGGCAGGTGTGCTGAGAAATGACCAGTTAATTCTTGAAAAGCCTGGGCAGTCTGGTGTTTATTTACAGGAAGGAACGCATTATGATGCTATGACCGCTGCTCATTTTGTGGCCGCGGGTGCCCAGATAATCGTCTTCACAACCGGGGTGGGCGCGGGTTTTTCAAATATTATTTCGCCGACCATAAGGGTGTGTGGCAATAGCCAAGTGATAGATAAGGTAAGTGCTGATATAGATATTGATGCGAGCAATATTATGAGGGGAAAGGAAAGCATCGAGAAAGTGGGAGAAAGGATCTTCCGCGAGATTATCGAGGTAGCAAGCGGGAAAAAAACAAAAATAGAGGACTATGGTTATTCATCATTTGTGTTTTATAGGAAGGACCCGAGACTGGAATATTATTTGTTTGATTCAAAAAGATAAGGAAGGGAGAAGTTAAAATGAAAAAAACCGTGATTATGTTGTTGGTTTTAGCGCTGATCATGGCCCTGGTGTTGCCGGCTTGTTCGAGCGAGAAGAAGGAACAGGCCCAGGAAGCAAAAGAATCTCCAAAGAATATCAAATTGACCTATGCCAGTTATTTAAAGGAGGACTTTTCAAACAACCTTACCACAAAGTGGTGGATGGATGAGGTTACAAAAAGAACGAACGGTCAAGTGGTTTTCGAAACGTACTACTCAGGAATATTGTTAAAAGGAGAGGAATTGTTGAAGGGTTGTGGGCGCGGACAGGCCGATATAGTCCTTGCTCCTGATTCATATACTGCTGATTTGACGCCTTTGTCCATGGTGCAGGTACTTCCTTTTATGAGCGATAAAATGGATTCCTATATGAATGCCATTTATGAAATGTTTACCACAGAACCACTGCTCTTAGAAGAGTTCAAAAAGAACGGCGTCCATTTTCTGGCGGAAATACCTGTTGCGGCAAATATTCTTGGAGCTAAACAAAACATCGATTCCATGGAAAAGCTTAAAGGTAAAAGGATTAGGTGTATGAATGTTATAGCTGCTGTTATGCAAAAATTGGGTGCCGTGCCTGTTGGTCTGCCGCTCGGCGATGTGTATGACGGTATTTCCAAGGGTGTTATTGACGGCTATTCACTTACCGATTTTACGCTGGCTACAATGAATAAACTCTATGAGGTTGCGCCGTACATGATCGATACGGGAATGGGAGAGTTTGGCGGCATGTGGTTCGTCATCAATGAAAATAAGTGGCAGAGCCTTCCCGAAGATGTAAAAAAGGTTATGACGCAAGTGGCTCAAGAGGCTATTCAAAAACATGTTGCTCTGTATGAAGGCATAGAGTCGCAAAAGGTTGAGGAAGCTTATAAAGGTAAAGCAAAAGTTGTAATATGGAGCGAAATGGAAAAAGAGAAATTGAAGAATACCGTGGCCCAGAAAATTTGGGACGACTGGGCCAAAGACCTGGATAACAAGGGACTTAAAGGAACGTATATCCTTAATAAATGGAAGGAGATTGTAGAAAAGCATAACAAAGAAAGCAAATATGTATCCCCTTACCAAAAATTTGTTGATAAATATGGAGCTGTTAAATAAGGAAGAAAGGAGAACTGTTTTGGCTGATAAAAGCTTTTTTCAAAAGGTATTAGTCTCCTACCGGGTACTCCTCAAGTACTGCGCAGTTCTCACCGGGATTTGTATTATGCTCATGGTTTTTACCATTGTACCTGATACGCTGGGGAGAAAATATTTTGCTCATCCCCTCCAAGGGACTCTTGAATTCAATGAAATGCTGATGGTAATTGTGATTTTCGTGGGTTTAGCCTGGACCCAATCAGAACGAGGACATGTATGTGTTGAAGTGTTTACCTCGAGAATGAAAGCAAAAACTGCAAGGATAGTCGGATGCACAGTGTGGTTTTTATGTTTCTTGTTTTTTGCATTGATAACTGCTGCAAGTGTTGTTGAAGCCTGCCGCTCTATTGCGCTGCAGGAAACAGTATGGGGTATAGCCAAACTGCCTGTCTGGCCGGTTAAAATAATACTTGCCCTTGGCTGTTTTCTCCTCAGTTTTCAGTTTCTTCTTGATGTTATTGCGGATGCTGCTTGCTTAAACGTACAAAAAGGAAAGTGATCACTGCGGTTTTTAAACTAGTGGTTCGTTTGGACAAGCGGGATTACCCCCGCGTGTCCAAACGAACTGAGGGGGCTTTGTCATGGAAATATATGTCGGTGTATTAATGATTGTGCTTCTTTTGGTTTTAATTGCCGTAGGGATGCCTATTGCTCTATCTCTTGGGATATCAGGTGTTCTTTGCTTGCTTGTCGTAAAGGGATGGAACATAACCTGGGGTTTCCTGCAGACGGTGCCTTATAATACCGGTTTTAACTGGGCCTATGTTGTCTTACCGCTGTTTATCCTGATGGGTGAACTGGCTTTTTATGCCGGAATAAGCACAAGCGCTTTTGATATGGCCAACAAGTGGTTTGGCAAAATAAAAGGTGGTCTGGCCATGGCTACTATTGCGGCCTGCGGAATATTTGGAGCCACTTCAGGTTCGAGTATTGCCGCTGCAGCAGCCATGGGAAAAGTTACAATCCCCGAAATGAAAAAATATAACTACAGCATTGAGCTTGCTGCAGGTGCGGTTGCTGCAGGCGGAACCCTTTCAGTGATGATTCCTCCAAGCGGTATACTTGTCATATATGGGCTTATTACGGAAGAGTCAATCGGGAAGCTGCTTATCGCCGGTATTCTGCCGGGTATTCTTTCAATAATGATATACTGCGTGGGCATATCCATCTGGTGCAGGATAAATCCTACGTTGGTGCCACAGCAAGGAGAAAGATTCTCCTGGCGGGAGCGTTTTTCTTCCTTAAGGCAAAGTTACGGAGTCGTAATCATTTTTGGTATTGTGGTCGGCGGGATTTACACCGGGCTGGCTACTCCCAATGAAGCCTCGGCTTTTGGCGCGCTGGCTGCTTTAATACTGCTGTTGATTAACGCCAGTAAAAAATGGAACAGCCTGGGGCAAGCTTTAGCCAGCACATCGAAAGTGACCTGTATGTTTATGCTGATAGTGGTGTGCGCGGCTTTCTTTACTCTAGGTCTAACAGTGACAGGGATACCTAAAGCGTTAACTGATTTTTTAGTGGGGTTAGATATTTCGCCGCGTTTGCTGGTCTTCTTGTTATTGCTGCCCTATATACCCCTGGGGATGTTCTTGGATACCCTTTCCATGATGTTCATAACCTTGCCGGTGATTTTTCCGGTCATAAAAGCTCTGGGTTTTAGCGGCATTTGGTTTGGGATACTGGTGACAAAGTTGATCGAGGTATCGTTGATGACGCCTCCACTTGGACTTAATGTTTACGTAATTAATGGGATAATGCCCGATGTGCCTCTTGGCAAAATATTCAGGGGATGTATTCCTTTCTTACTAATGGACGCTGTTACTCTTGGCTTGCTGTTTTTCATTCCGGAAATATCCACATGGCTGCCCAATACAATGTTAAGCCAATAGATTAAAGATTGGATGTTTGTAATGCAAGGGGGAGAAAGGCAATGAACTATCAACTTGATTTCAGAAATAAAACCGTATTAGTAACCGGCGCGGGAAGAGGGATTGGAAAAAGCATTTCCATTGGTTTCGGTTCGTTGGGTGCACATGTAATACTAGTCAGCCGAACAAGAGATCAGTTGGAGACCGCAGCGCAAGAGGTTGTTGAAGCGGGGGGCAAGGCTGACGTAATAACAGCTGATTTATCGAGCATTGATAACATCAAGGCGATTGTAACCGAGGTTAAGCATAGGTTCAAAAAGCTCGATGTCTTAATTAATAATGCCGGGATTACGAAGAGGATGCCTTCGGAGGATGTTGGCGAAGAAGACTGGGACCGTATTCTAAATACAAATCTGAAAGCCCTGTTCTTTATGTGTTCACGGGTTGCCAAGGAAATTATGATACCACAGGGTTTCGGCAAAATTGTCAACATGGCTTCTGCCGGCGGCATTCAAGGGATCACATATTCTGCGCCTTACTGTGCGACCAAGGGAGGGATAGTCTTACTGACAAAGGTGCTTGGCTGTGAATGGGCAAAATACAATATCCAGGTAAACGCGGTAGGTCCTGCCTATATCAGTACCGAACTTGTCGAGGGTTTTATGACGGAGGAATTTAGGAAAAGAGTGATCAACCGTACGCCAGCCGGGCGTTTGGGCACGCCGGAAGAGGTAGTCGGAGGCTTTTTATTCCTGGCCTCGAATTTAGCGAATTATATTACCGGGCATACACTCTTGATTGACGGTGGTTTAACGTCATTCTTTATATAAAAGAAGATTATTTTTATAGTACTCTAAAGCATCTGATCTGAGCAAAGAATCATAAGGGTCATGAAATGGGGGCTTAAATATGGCGCGGTTGGCAGTGAGCGGTCCAGTAAATTTAGTGGATAAAAAGGCCCTGGTCGTAGGAGGAAGCGGTTCCATAGGAAGCGCAATTTGCAGAGCGCTGGCCAGGGAAGGGGCTCATGTGTTGGTGGCGGATGTTGCTGGGATGGATAAAGTCAAAGCCGAAATAGAAAAACTGGGAAATAAGGTTTTAGAGTATTACTGTGACTTAACCAGAGAAGAAGAGATCAAAACACTCGTGAGTACAATCATCAATGAGCATGATCGCATTGATATCTTAGTCTATGCTGCGGGAATAATGCATCCTACGCATCTTGAAAAAATCACGCTGGAGGAATGGAACCTGGAACTGGCTATTAACCTGACTGGTGCATTTCTACTTGTTCGCAGCGTCTTACCTATAATGAAAAAACAAGGGGGAGGCAAGATAGTTTTTCTAGGGTCTGTTGCCGGTAAAATAGGGGGAATAAAATCAGGCGCCCATTATGTTGTAACAAAGGCTGGCTTACATGCCCTGGCTAAGTGGATAGCCCGCGATGGAGGGCCTTATGGGGTTTACGCCAATAGTGTCGCTCCCGGGCCTGTTGTTAGTAAAATGACAGATGGCCTGGATATCAGCCCCGATTCGTTTCCCCTTGGCCGGCTTGGTAAGCCTGAGGATATTGCGGAGGCAGTGGTATATCTGGCCTCAAATGCATCCAACTGGGTTACTGGAACAGTCTTTGATGTTAACGGTGGGATTTTAATGGAATAGGAGGAGTTGCTGTTGAAAGAAATCAGGATTCACGGCAGAGGCGGCCAGGGTTCGGTTGTAACCGCCGAGCTGTTTGCGATTGCCGCTTTCCAAAGCGGTAAATACAGCCAGGCTTTTCCGTACTTAGGCGGCGGAGGGGAAAGAAGGGGAGCGCCGGTTCAGGCCTTTGCCAGGATTGATCAAAAACCCATCCGGCTGCGCAGTAAAATCCACGAACCGGATTACGTTATTGTTCAAGATATCACTTTGCTTGACGTGGTGGACGTTACCTCCGGACTTAAACCCGAAGGAATGATCATTATCAATACTGAAAAAGAAATAGGAGAGCTGGGATTACCCGGAAAATTGCGTGTTAAAACAGTACCCGCAACCAAGTTGGCCCTTGAAGTGTTGAAACGTCCCATCATGAATACGGCGCTGTTAGGAGCATTTGCTGCTTTTACTGGCGAGTTCAGTATTGAAGCGATAAAGAAGGCCATTATGGAGAAATTTTATGGTACTGTTGCCGAGATGAATGTTCTCGCAGCCGAAAAAGCTTATGAACACGTATGCAGATGTCAAATGAAATAAATGATGGGGGGTTTTTGAACATGGCTGCAGTTGAAAGACTGAACTTGCTGTCTCCCGGGCATCGCGCCTGCCCCGGGTGTGGCGCGGCTATTGCGCTTAGACTGATCCTGAGAGCGCTGGGAAAGGATACTATTGTAGTTTCAGCTACAGGTTGTGTAGAAACTTTTACTTCACCCTTCGGGCAGTCAGCCTGGGAAGTTCCCTGGATGCATTCGCTGTTCGAAAATTCAGCAGCAGTTGCTTCAGGCATAGAAGCTGCTTTAGAGATGTTGGGAGAAAAGAGCACGGTTGCAGTTATCAGCGGTGACGGCGGTACTTTCGATATTGGAATGGGCGCCATGTCGGGAATGTTTGAAAGAAAAAGCAACATTCTATATATCTGTTATGACAATGAGGCCTATATGAACACTGGAGTCCAACGGAGCGGGGCCACGCCCTTTGGAGCCTCAACAACAACCAGCCCTCCCGGGAAGATTTCCTGCGGCAAAATCGAAAATAAAAAAGACCTGCCGGCAATAGCTGTGGCGCATGATGTGGAATATGTGGCAACAGCTTCGATTGCTTATCCCCAGGACCTGATGAACAAAATAATCAAGGGTAAAAAGATGCGTGGGCCGAAATATATACAAGTGCATACACCATGTAATATCGGTTGGGGTTTTGAACCTTCCGAGACCATAGAAATAGCCAGACTGGCTGTAGAAACAGGGATGGTTCCTATTTTTGAAATGGAAAAGGGAAAAAGTATTATGGTCAAAAAAATTGCCAGGAAAAAACCAGTAGAACAGTATTTAAAAAAGCAAAACAGGTTCAAGCATCTTTTCAATGAAAAAGAAAGGGAAGATGTAATAAGAGAACTGCAAAGAATTTGTGACTATAACATCAGTCGGTACGGTATTTAAGTCTTGTTTATGATAGTTGAGACAAATGGAGGTATTAAAATGCTGCCTTTAGGAGCCGTGTGTAAGGCCGGAGGGGCTCGCAGCAATAAAACCGGCAGTTGGAGAGATTTCAGGCCGAATGTCACGGAGATATGTAACGGTTGTGGAATTTGTGAACTGTTTTGTCCTGACAGCTGTATTTCGATAGAGGAAAATAAATGCGTGATTAATTATGATTATTGTAAAGGCTGTGGCATATGCAACAAGGAATGCCCGAGAGGGGCGATAAAAATGCAGGAAGAGAGGAAATAGCGTGAGTAAAATATCTGTTATGGAAGGCTCAATTGCTGTTGCCCAGGCAGTCAAGGCTTGCAGGCCCAAAGTGGTTTCCGCTTACCCTATTAGCCCTCAGACTCATATTGTTGAAGAACTGGCAAAAATGGTGGCTGATGATGAATTAAAAGCAAAGTATATACGGGCAGATTCGGAATTTTCGGCGGCTTCGGTCGTTTACGGTTCAAGTGCAACAGGCGTTCGTTCCTATACGGCTTCTTCGTCGCAAGGGTTACTGCTCATGACCGAGGTTCTTTATGCTATGGCGGGAACTAGGCTGCCGGTTGTCCTGACAGGTGTTAACAGGACAGTTTCAGCGCCCATTACAATCCAGCCGGACCATCAGGATACTATGTCTCTAAGGGATACCGGAGTTATCCAGTTGTACGTTGAGAACAGCCAGGAGGCTTATGCCACGCATATCCAGGCGTTCAAGATTGCCGAGGACCATGATGTTTTATTACCGGTCATGGTCTGCATGGATGGCTGGATCCTGACCCATTCTTATGAACCTATCAAAATTGAGGACCAAGAACGTATTGATTCTTATTTGCCGGATTATGATCCAGTTTACCGGCTTGATACGAAAAACCCCTTAACGTACGGCTCTTATGCTGATGATGAAGTGCCCGAATTCAGATTGATGATGCATTTTGCCATGGAAAGAGCTAAAAAGAAGATCAAGGCAGCGGCTGAAGAATATAAAGAGGTTTTCGGTGATTATTTTGGCGATCTCATCGAGGAGTATTGCTGCCATGACGCGGAGATAATTCTCGCGGCAATGGGCTCGGTGGTAGGTACGATAAAGGAAGCCGTCGATTTGCTGCGAGAAGATGGAATAAAAGTGGGACTGCTGAAAGTAAGAGCATACCGTCCTTTCCCTGGGGAAGAAATTATTGCCGCTGTAAAGCAGGCAAAAGTTGTAGTCGTACTGGATAAAAGCATTTCGGTCGGTCAGGGCGGGCAGCTGGCTACCGATATAAAGGCGGGTTTTGCCAGTAAAGCAGCGCCAATGGTCCTAAGTTGTATTGCTGGTATGGGCGGCAGGGAGGTAAGGATAGAGACCATAAAAAATATTGTCGGTATAGCGCAAAAAGCGCTGGAAAAGGGAAATGTGCCGGATATAGAGTTTATAGATTTGAAAGAACAATATTTACGTTAAGAATATTACGAGGAGGCTAGATGATGGATAAGATTTATAACGTTTTAAAGGAAATGAGTAAGGACAATTTTCAGAAACTATATGACCGCGGTTTTGAAGCAGAGAAGATTTATTTCAACTGCGGTCAGTGCGTACTAGTGCCATTTGTCGAATATCTTGGGTTTGATGAGGTTCTGTTTAAAGCAGGTTCAGGGATGGCTGCAGGGATAGGGCAAATGGGGGATGCTTGCGGGGCGTATACAGGCGGAGCACTTCTCTTAGGCGTTCTTTTTGGCAGGTCTTACCGGGACCTGGAGGGCGATATTGAGACTGGAAAAGCCAAATTCCGCAATGCTTGCAGGCTGGTGCGGGAATTTAGAGAAAAATTCGTGAACGAATACAAGGGGATTAACTGCAGGGAGGTTCAAACGACAATATTTGGCAGGTCCTATAATCTTTTGGACATGGACAAGGATTTTCCCGCTTTTGAAGCGGCCGGCGGTCACACGACGAAATGTACGGATGTTATTGGGAAAACAACAAGGATGATTGCGGAAGTTATGCTTAAAGAATTGGAAAAACAGCATAACGCTAATTGAATTACAGGGTTGTTATATAAAAGTGCAGTTGTTGGAATACACCGGCCTTGTGAAAGGGGAGATAAAAGAGAATGATGACAGGAAGGGAATATATTGAGAGTTTAAAGGAGTTAAAACCTCGTGTCTATTATCAAGGGGTATTGATAAACAGCGTGGTCGGTCATCCCGCGATTCAACCCCATATTAATTCGGCTGCAGTTACTTACGACGCAGCTAATGAACCAGCCTTTGAGGACCTGGGCGTGACGATATCGCATATTACAGGAAAAAGAATTAACCGGTTTACACATATTCATCAGACGCCCGACGATCTGGTAAAAAAAGTAAAATTATTGCGAATGATCGGCCAAAATACGGGTTCCTGCTTCCAGCGGTGTGTAGGGTTTGATGCTTTAAATGCGCTTTATTCCACTACTTATGATATGGATTGTAAACTGGCGACTATTTATCATAAACGGTTCTTGGAATACCTGGTGAACGTCCAAGAAAAAGACTTGATGATTGCGGGGGCTATGACTGATCCGAAAGGCGACAGGAGCTTGAGACCTGGACAGCAGGCTGATCCGGACCTTTTCGTTCGGGTGGTCGATAAAAACGATCAAGGCATAGTTATACGGGGAGCCAAGTGTCATATGACGGGAATGGTGAATTCCCATGAAATGCTGATTATGCCAACGACAGCATTGACTGAAGAAGATAAGGATTATGCAGTTTCCTGCGCTGTGCCGGTGGATGCCCCCGGTGTCCTCCACATCTTTGGCCGCCAGACCAATGACGACAGGAAGTTGGATAGTATTGATCAGGGCAACTTTAAATTCGGTGCTGTGGGGGGCGAATGCTTGACGGTTCTTGAAGATGTATTCGTACCATGGGAAAAGGTGTTTATGTGTGGTGAATACCAGTTTGCCGGAATCCTGGTGGAACGGTTTGCATCCTTTCATCGCCAAAACTACGGCGCCTGCAAGGTAGGTCTAAGTGATGTCATCATCGGCGCTTCCGCCTTACTGGCTGAATACAACGGCGTAGCTAAGGCGGCCCACATAAAGGACAAAATAATCGAGATGATTCAGCTCAGTGAAACTCTTTACTGCTGTTCTCTAGCCTGTTCGGGAGAAGGAAGAAAACTTCCGTCGGGCGCCTGCTATGTAGATCCTTTGCTGGCAAATGTGGTTAAGCAGAATATTACAAGGTATATTTATGAAATTTGCCGATTGAGTCATGACATTGCCGGTGGATTTATCGCCACACTGCCCTCGGAGAAAGACTTGCGGCATCCTGAGCTTGGAAAATATGTGGAGAAATACTTCAAAGGAGTTGCAGGTGTACCGGCAGAAAAGCGCTATCGCCTAGCCAGGCTTGTAGAGAATATGACTGGGGGCACAGCCCTGGTGGAAAGTATGCATGGAGCGGGTTCCCCGCAAGCGCAGCGTGTAATGCTGGCCCGCCAGGCAAACCTTGAGCATAAAAAGCAGTTGGCCAAAAAACTGGTCGATATAGAAGAATGAGATGGCAGTTATTGGCGTAAAATACTGCGGCAACTGTAATCCTCGGATAGATGGTCCGGAATTGGTGGAGAAACTGAAAAAAATGATGCCGGGTTCAGTCTTTTCTTTTTACGATTCTCCGGGATATGAAGTGCTGCTAATTGTAAGCGGGTGCCCGGTAGATTGTGCCGCAAGGCCGAATTTTTGCGGGCATGTGGTTGTTGTGGCCGGTGATAACGTAGACCATGTTCCTTGCGAAACGACCGAACTGGCAGATAAAGTCAAGACAAAACTGGAGATTATAATCAATAACTTAGCTGAGAAGAAAACAATCGGGATCAGGAGGGATAGGGTGAAAAACCGGGAAGTTGTCATGGTCAGCGCCTGCAGAACAGCCATTGGCAAATTCATGGGAGGACTTGCCGCCGTAAGTGCCCGGGATATGGCTATTACTGTGGGGAAAGCTGCTATTGAAAGAGCTGGTATTTTACCAGAGATGGTGGACGAAATCGTTATGGGGCAGCTTTATACCGGGATGCAGGGCTCGCTGCCGGCTCGTCAGGTAGGAATGAGAATAGGGCTGCCGCACAGGAGCGGTGCAGTATCTGTAAACCAGAACTGCGCATCAGGGATGCGAGCCCTGGAGATTGCCTGCCAAAACATCATGCTCGGAAAAACGGAAGTCGGTCTGGTGATAGGAGTAGAAAGCATGACCAATGCGCCTTATCTTTTGCCCAAGGGACGCATGGGTTACAGGATGGGACCAGGTACGATTGAGGATTCGATGATTCATGACGGCTTACACGACGAACTGGTGCCAGGGCATATGGGAATAACAGCCGAAAATGTGGCGGCAAAGTACGGGATAACTCGCCAGGAATGCGATGAGTTGGCCCTGATGAGTCATAATCGGGCTGCAAGGGCTATAAGAGAAGGGAGATTCAAGAGGGAAATCATACCAGTGGAGATTAAAAACAAGAAGGGAGTAAGCCTTTTTGAAGAAGATGAACATCCCATCAGGGATGCCAGCCTGGAAGCAATAAGCAAGCTGCAGGCCGTTTTTAAAAAAGACGGCGTTGTCACAGCGGCCAATGCTTCTGGCATTAATGACGGGGCTGCTGCTGCCGTCGTTATGTCTAAGGAAAAGGCTGGAGAGTTAGGTATTAAACCTCTCCTGAAGCTGGTTAATATTTGTACGGAAGGCGTAGATCCTGTGGTAATGGGATTGGGACCAGCCGTGGTTATTCCCAAATGTTTAAAAGAGGCAGGCTTGTTATTTGACGATATTGAGTACTGGGAAATCAACGAGGCCTTTGCCGCACAGTGGCTGGGTGTTAAAAGAATGCTCGAAGAAGACCTCGGCCTGAAACTCGACCTGGAAAAAGTCAACCACAACGGGTCGGGTATTGCTCTCGGACACCCGGTGGGCTGTACCGGTCTGAGAATTATTGTCACTTTGTATTATGAAATGGAGAGAATGGGCTTGACATTAGGCGGGGCTTCGCTGTGCGTGGGAGGCGGGCCTGCCATGGCGTCGTTATGGACGAGAGATGTTTAATAAATCGGGGGAATGCCGTTGTGATAAAGAAGATACTCGTTCTTGGTGCAGGTACAATGGGATCAGCGATTGCCCAGCTTGCAGCACAATCCGGGTTTGAAGTGATAATGCGGGATTTGGAAACCAGGTTTATTGAAAAAGGATTGGTTGAAATTGAAAAAAGCTTGAACAGGCTTGTGAACAAGGGAAAACTTTCTGGGGAAGAAAAAGAGGGCGTAATATCAAGGATAAGAGGAACTACTGCGCTTTCAGAAGGCAAAGACGCGGATTTTGTCATCGAAGCGGTGATAGAAAATATGGAGTTTAAAAAAGAAGTATACCGGGAGTTGGATAGAGTTGTCCAGCCGGCGGCTATTCTGGCTTCCAACACTTCTAGTCTCAGCATTACTGAATTAGGTGCGGTGACTGCGCGACCTGACAGGGTTATTGGGATGCATTTTTTCAACCCTATCCCCGTGATGCAACTTGTGGAAGTGATAAAAGGCGCAGCAACGTCAGAGGAAACATTTTCGACAGCTTTAGAGTTAACTAAAAAGATGAATAAAGTACCGGTGGGAGTAAAAGAGACACCAGG
Source organism: Peptococcaceae bacterium (assembly GCA_024655825.1). Classification (NCBI taxonomy): domain Bacteria; kingdom Bacillati; phylum Bacillota; class Clostridia; order Eubacteriales; family Peptococcaceae; species Peptococcaceae bacterium. The sequence goes on from JANLFJ010000020.1 coordinate 51,167, forward strand.
TTTTGTCGTAAACAGGCTGCTGGTCCCTTTGATTAATGAGGCTGCCTTCCTGCTGATGGAAGGAGCAGCCGGCGCTGAGGAAATTGACACGGCTATGAAGCTGGGAGCTAACCATCCCATAGGGCCCCTGGCACTAGGTGACTTGATAGGACTGGATGTTTGCCTGGCTGTAATGGAAGTCCTCCACATGGAATTTGGCGAAAGCAAGTACAGGCCCTGTCCGCTATTGCGTAAAATGGTCAGGGCTGGTTACCTGGGCCGCAAGACAGGCAGGGGCTTCTTCAGCTATTCGGTTAAGTAAAATTTTGAGGTGATTGGGAAAAATGAGTCGGGTAATGCAGTTTGCCAGGAAGGGAGGAATATCAGATAAGAGGCCTTGAGATTTTATTGATTATTTATAATCGGGGGGGTTATTGAATGCACAAGTTTATTAGAATTGTTAACGCTTTTAGCGAGTGGACGGGCCAAGTTGTAAAATGGCTTGTGCCAATCTTGATCATTACTATTTGCTACGATACTGTTATGCGGTATTTCTTTAACAAGCCGACAATTTGGTCATTTACTCTTAGCTACATGATCGGCGGAACTTTTTTTGTGATAGGACAAGCTTACCTGCAAAAACATAAGGGCAATGTTCGCGTTGATTTGTTTTATGCGAAATATTCATCAAATATAAAATTGCTTTTTGATGCTATAAGCAGTTTGCTTGTTTTTTTGCCGGTATATATTTATTTGACTAAAACGTTTTGGATGGATTTTTTTCAAGCCTATCAGCGCATGGAGGTAGATATCAGTTCTACCTGGTATGCTCCCCTGTGGCCGTTCAAATTGTTTATTGCTGTTGGATTTACAATCTTTCTAATCCAGTTTATTGCAGATATTCTGCAGAACATTCTTGAATACCGGAAAACCCGCTCCGCGGAAGGTGGTGAAGGAAAGTGCTAGAATTTACCCCGGAATTCACTACGATAATCATGTTTGGAGGAGCGATGGCCGGAATACTGGCCGGAATGCCCATCGCCTTTGCTTTGGCGGGGATTTCCGCGGCGGTTGGCGTTTTAACCCAAGGTCCGCAGGTGTTCGAAATGTTTCGCCTCGGAGTTTACTCAATCTTGGGAGATTACATCTTCCTGGCTGTGCCTCTCTTCGTTTTTATGGGTGGGATGATAGAAAAAACAGGTATTACCCAAAGAATGTTTGACACGCTCTATATTTGGATGGGCGGCTTGCGAGGCGGCCTTGCTATTGTCACGATAATTATCGGGACTATACTGGCCGCCTGTGTAGGTGTTGTTGCCGCTTCTGTTATCATGCTGGGTATGATTGGCATTCCTGCAATGTTAAATAAAGGGTATGACAAAAAATTGATATGTGGTGCTATTTGCGCTAGCGGGTCTTTAGGCATTCTCATCCCACCCAGCGTAATGATCGTCATGTATGGGCCTACTGCTTCCCTTTCCGTGGGCAAGTTGTTCATGGCGGCGTTTACACCGGGAGTGCTGCTTTCCGGGCTGTATATCCTCTATGTATATGTGCGCTGCCTGATTAAACCCGAGCTGGGTCCGCCTGTCTCCATTGAAGAACGGCAGATTCCTTTTGTGAAAAAGTTAGTGATGCTTTTAACCTCGCTGTTCCCTCCTTTGTTATTGATATTTGCGGTTCTTGGATCGATCATATTTGGTTTGGCCACTCCTACGGAAGCATCTGCCGTCGGGGCACTGGCTTCTGTTTTGCTGGCGGCCGGTTACCGTTCATTGACCTTGGAAGCGTTAAAAGACGTGTGTTTGAGTACTGTTAAAGTATCCTGCCTTGCCCAAATGGTTGCATGGGGAGCAAAGATGTTTACCAACTTGTTTCTTAAAATGGGATGCGGTGATGTGGTGACAAATGCTCTGCTCTCAATACCCTTGGGAAAATGGGGAACATTCTTTGTTATTATGGCCTTACTTTTTGTGCTGGGGATGTTCATTGACTGGCTGGGGATAATTTTCATCATGGTGCCCATTGTTACGCCTCTGGCTAAGGTGCTGGGATTTGATCCTATCTGGTTTGCGATGATGATTATCGTCAATCTCCAGTTCTCGTTCATTACTCCGCCGTTTGCCTATGCCATTTTCTATCTGAAAGGAATTGTCAAGGATGAGTGGGGTATTGCGACTAAAGATATTATCTCAGGCATAATACCATATTTGGGCCTGATTGCCATCGCTATTATTCTTTTTATAGCCTTTCCCAATATTATACTTTGGCTTCCTAATTTAAAGTTTAATTAAGTCATATGGTATGAATAATTCAAGAAAAAAGAGGGGTTTGAAATGGAAAGCAAAGGAAAAGCAATAATTATTGATTCCAAGGATAATGTGGCTACATTGCTGGACGACGTAAAGAAAGGGATGATTATCCAGGCGCAATCAGATAAAGAAAAAATCATTCTAAAAGTTCAGGATGATATAGCATTTGGGCATAAAATCGCGCTTGGCGATATTGACAAAGGCGAACCGATCATCAAATACGGCGAGATAATCGGGCAGGCTTCGAAAGATATCAAAAAGGGTGAGCATGTTCATGTTCACAACGTTGACAGCCAGAGGGGACGCAGTGAGGCAAAAGACGATTGAACAGGCAGAATGTGTTTAAACACTGAAGATTATGTGCTGCGGGAGTGAAAAACATGGAACTGATGGGTTATCAGCGTGCCAATGGTCAGTTTGGATTCAGAAATTATGTGGCGGTTCTTCCGGCAGTAGGGTGTGCAAATGATGTGGTTAACCGCCTGGGACAAATGTACCCGGGGGTGTTGGTTTTGAACCATAGGGAGGGATGCGCTCAGCTGGGGGAAGATAAAGAACAGACAGCGAGAACTCTGGTTGGGCTGGGGAAGAATCCCAATATTGCAGCCATACTAGTGGTTGGATTGGGATGTGAATCCATTACGGCTGATTACCTGGCGAATGAAATAGCAAAGACAGGTAAGGTTGTAGAAAGCTTGGTGGTTCAAGATGAAGGCGCAAATCTTCAGGCTATAGCCAGGGGAAATATCATCTTAAAAAATATGATACATGAAGTATCCAAAATTAAAAGAATACCGTGTGATTTATGCAATTTAACCTTAGGGATAAAGTGCGGTTTAACCGATACAACGTCTGGGATTTCATCCAATCCAGCAACAGGAATTGCAGCGGATAGAATAATCGAAGCCGGAGGGACGGTTATTTTTGGAGAAACGCCGGAAGTAATCGGAGCGGAACACATTTTGAGCAAAAGGGCCATTAATGAAGAAGTGAAAAAAAAGCTTTATCATTATGTGGAGCTTTGTGAAAAAAGGGTAAAAGCATCCGGAATGGATATCAGAGGGGCTAATCCAGCACCCGGTAACATCAAAGGGGGCATAACAAGCATTGAAGAAAAATCATTGGGAGCCATCAAAAAAGCCGGGAGTAAACAGCTGCAAGGGGTGATAGGGTATGGTGAAATTCCCTGCGGGAGAGGACTCTTCTTTATGGATGGCCCCGGCAGGACTCCGGAAGCGCTTACCGGGCTAAATGCCGCAGGAGCCCAGGTTATTGTTTTTTCCACAGGGGGCGGCTCGCCGGCAGGAACGCGTATTTCTCCGGTCATCAAGGTTACCGGTAATCCAAAAACCGCTGAAGTAAAGAAAGACCATATAGATGTGAGTGTTGACGCGATTATCAAAGGGAGGATGACCATCCAGGAAGGGGGGGAAATAATTCTTAATGAAATCATTGAAGTGGCTTCGGGGAAAATGTCGAAGGCCGAGGTTTTTGGTTATGGAAACATAAGCATTTGGAATATCGGGGTACATATGTAAAAAGAGGGGGTATGCCATGGATTAATACAGGAGAAATGAACGAGGAGTAACAAAAAATGTTGTTCACTGAAGAATCATTTTAAAATGAAGGGGAGTGGTAGCTGTGAAAAAAAGAATAATGGGTTCCTTGTTCATTGTTTTGTTTGTTTTTTCAATGGTTCTTACGGGGTGTTCAGTTAAAAAAGAAGAACCTGCCAAGACCGGAGAAAAGGAGCCTGCGGCAAAAACTTATAAGTTGACCATGCAGATTTCAGCTGCTGCAGGGACCCCGTACATGACCTGCGCGCAGCAATTTGCTCAAGCGGTAAAAGAATCAAGCGGGGGAAGGCTTATTATCGATGTGCAGGCCGGAGGTGCCATAGTGCCTGCCCATGAAGTAACGGACGCCGTTAAGGGAGGAGTGTTGGATATTGCGGCTCCTAATCCATCCATGGATCAAGGCCGTCTGGGGGCAAAAGCGCTGCTTTTTGGCGCATCAGGCACACCGGGAGGACCAAATGCCATTGAGTACCTTGGCTGGTTTTACAAGGGAGACGGCATGACTATGGCCAATGATCTGTACAAAGACTTTAATGCTGAGGTTATTGGTGTTGTTACTGCTGCTCCGGCCGAGCTGTTTTGCCATTCCAACAAACCGATAACAAGCCTGAAGGATTTCCAGGGATTGAAGTTTCGCACGATGGGACTGTGGGGCGAAGTCATGAAGAGCCTGGGAGCTTCCGTTATTACCGTGGCTGGCGGCGAGATTTATCAGGCCATGGAGCGCGGTGTTGTTGACGCTTTTGAATACTGCGGTCCTGGTGTCGACTGGGATATGGGATTCCATGAAGTTACCAAGTATATTGGCGTACCGGGGATTCATTCTCCTCTGAGCAGCAACCTGCTCATAGTCAATAAAAACAAGTGGGACCAGCTTCCAGATGACCTTAAGGAATTGTTAAAACATGAAGCTATGGCTGCTTCTCTGCGCGATTATCTTGAGTTTTCATATGCGGATGTTAATGGTTTACAAAAATACAAGGATTATGGCACAAAAATATTCGTTCTTCCGGATGACATACAGAAAGAAATTGCCGCCCGGGCTAAAGCCATAATGGAAAAATATGCCCAAGAAGATGCTGCCTTCAAAAAAATATATGACAATCAGCTTGATTTCATCAAGAAGTGGAAAAACCGTGAGGACAGCCTGCAACCCAAATACAGTTTATTTAATTAGAAAGACACAATATGACCGATCTTGGGCAAATGTCAATTTAATAATATAGTAAATATTTATACAGTTAAACCAAGGGGGGGTCTTTGATAACCCCTCCTATTTGCTGGTATTGCTGAGATTGATTAATTATATTAATTCACTAGCGTTGCAATAAATTAAAATCTGTTTGTCAACCAACGAATACACGAGATAATCGAAGAATAATGACCGATACTTGCCAATAATTGCGAAGAACAAGAAAAATCCTTTATAATAGAGATACAAGGTAGTTCTTGCCCAAATCTCTAAAATAAAGGAGAACAAAATGCAAGGCAAGGATACCACAATATCCACATTTCATCAACTATTTGGACCAATCTCAACTGAAAAATTTCTGACGCAAGTAGAACAAATGGAGGTTGATAAATACGCCAAGAAACTGCACACCTTACAACTCATTGAACTTATAGCTCACGCTCAATTAGAACAGCACCATGGTTTACGGGATATCAGCCATAGTCTAGATGACGATAAGATTAGCGAAGCAATTGGCCTTGATTCCATCAGCGCTTCCCAGATTTCCCGCAAGCTAAGGGAACTGCCAACAAAAGTTCTACAGTTGCTGTTTAATGACGTCAAAGCTAAAGCCGGAAAAGAAATTGGTGTTGATACCGTTAGCCAAGGGTTAGGACGTCTTCGTCTAATTGATTCCACGACCATCAGCTTATGTCTTTCCCAGTTCCTTTGGGCTAAGTTTAGAAAGACCAAAGGTGGTATCAAGATACATCTGGGTCTTAGATTTTTTG
>JANLFJ010000021.1 GCA_024655825.1 Peptococcaceae bacterium
GCCGGGGTTATCGGTTCCGCCGTCGCCGCCGGCGTCCTGCTTTCCCTGTTCAAGTAAAAATAACAATAAAAAAGAGCCTGCGGGCTCTTTTTTATTGTTATTTTTTGCCAGGCGAAACCAGGTATTTAATTTAAAAAAGAATAAAAAATATCAACGAGGGTATTAGTAAAAATAAACCTTAATTGGTAAAACATTTTAAAAAAATATTTTAGTATGAAGGTATAAACGATTTGTGTACGGATAATACTAAGCTTGCATATGAATATTTCCCTCAAGGGAGTTAGAGGCCTGAGAAGGGAGGTGAAAAGGAAATGACGAGGAACACCAACAAGCCAGCTGTTCAAGGCGCGGAAAATGCTCTTGACCAACTGAAGTATGAAATAGCCGGCGAACTTGGCCTGACCAACTATGGCCAGATCGACAAGGGACAGTTGACTTCCCGCCAGAACGGCTACGTCGGGGGATATATGGTCAGAAAGATGATCCAGTTTGCTGAAGAAAACCTGACCAGGGGCGTCAGATAAATCAAAAACAAGCAGGAATAATATTCCTGCTTGTTTTAAAGTTTATAAAACGCTTCAGTTAATGAAGATAATGCTCAACCTCGCCAGGGGGCATTCCTGGATGAAGGGCGATTGCTAGTGACATGGCTATAACCCTTGCTGTGTTGGAAATTTGTTCGTCAATTTCTTTGGGCGTGACCATGAGTTCACCGCCAAATGGCTCCAGTACCCTGGCGATCATTTCATTTACGGCCACGGGACGCAAGCCCATGTAAACGCTCTGCAGGGCCGGCGTGGCACGCAAGTGGTTGAACAGTTCCTCCATGGCCTGGTGAGCAATGATCCCTGCCGGGACAACCGTTGGGACACCGATTGCTATGACCGGCACACCCATCGTTTCCATGTTGATACCCATACGTTTATTTCCTATCCCGGAACCCGGACTGATACCGGTTGTAGCTATCTGGATGCTGGCATTTATTCTTTCCACGCTTCCTGCCGCCAAAGCGTCGATGCAAATCAACAAATCAGGTTTGACATGGTCCACGGTCCCTTTGATGATTTCAGCAGTCTCAATTCCTGTAATACCTAGAACACCGGGAGCCAGTACCGCGACAGGTCTCAAGCCTTGGCGCAGTTCTTCGGGCGCGTATTGAAACAGGTGACGGGTGGCCATGGATAAATTGACAACCTTGGGCCCTAAAGAATCGGGGGTGGCGTTCCAGTTGCCCAAACCAATGACCAGGATGACCGAGTCGTTCTTTAAAGGTAAAATTTCTTTTAATTTTTGGGCAAGCGTTTCACCGATAATTTTATGTTCCGTCCTGTTGTTGTTCCTGAGAGATGCCGATTCAAGCGTTATGTAGCTTCCTCGCGGCCTTCCCATTATTTGTTCGCCCTGTTCGTCAAGAATGGTTATTGTTTTTATTGTGCCATAATCAAATCGGCTTTCTTCCATTTTCACGCCTGGTACTTCACGCCCGGTCTCTCCCCTGATAAGATTATGCGCTTCCACGGCAAGACCAAGATGAATTCCCAGCAGTCTATATAACTCGCTTTTTGTTTTCAATCCGGGGACCTCCTTATGCCTTACTGGCATTTATTTTCTCCTGCCCTGTGAGCTTTTATGTAATCCGACGCTTGACAACATGCCAGAAATAAAAAGTAACAGTGAGTTTTTATGACTCATATTATATTAAGGGCAGCATCCATAATTAAATAAAAGAAAGGAGAGTTGGGCTAATATGGTTGAAACTCAACAGGCTGGTTGCGGCTGGGGATTTGGCAGCACCGGCATGCTCTTCCTGATCATCCTCATTCTAGTGCTATTCCCGGGATGGCCCTTCGTCGGATACGGTAACTAGGCAGCCAGGATGTATCGATAAACAATCGATTTATAGTGAAAGAGGCGGCGGGTAACCCCGCTGTCTCTTGCTGATAAATGGGATTTTTAACGTGTTCTTAAAGCATAATTTTATGAAAAAACAAGGCTAAATAAAAATAAAAGGCCCGCAAAATGCGGGCTGGTAAGCCAAAGGGACTGATGAGGAAAGATTTTACCGGTAATTTGTCCTTTTCTCCTTTTCTTTTATATTATAAACGAAAAGGAAACTCGATATGAGCGGCGAATAAAGGAAATAAAGGAAATATAAAATAAAGGCAATAATGTGATATAATTTTTTAAAAGGAGCCAATGAAAGACGTTGCGCGTGATCGCTGGTACGGCCCGGGGCCACAACCTCAAGTCGTTGAAAGGTTTGAAAACGAGGCCCACATTGGACAGGGTAAGAGAAGCTGTTTTTAATGTTATCGGCAGCAAGGTTCAAAGTGCGGTTTTTTTGGACCTTTTTGCCGGAACGGGAGCGGTAGGGATTGAGTCTTTAAGCAGGGGAGCACGGTGTTGTTATTTTAATGATATTGATAAAAATTCGTGCCGTCTTGTCCGTGAGAACTTGCTGCGCTGCCGCTTCCAAGAAAACAGCCGGGTCTTCAACATGGATGCTGTAGATCTGCTCAGATTTCTTGAGAAAGAAGGTGGCGCTTGCTTTGATGTGGTGTATGTGGACCCGCCGTATGAAAGAGGTCTCTATGACCTTGTGCTGGGGCTGCTCGGGAAATCAAATCTTGTAAATGATCAATCGCTGGTTATCGCCGAAACTGGTGGTAAAACAATCCTGCCAGAGAGGTTTGGACAGCTGGCGCTTACCAGGACAAGCCGTTACGGGGATACGGTTATTTGGTATTACCAGTATGATGCCAATAGATAAAAAGCATATGTAAAAATGATGGAGGAATAAAACATGGAAATTTTGCGCTTGCTTGATGAATTTGAAAACACAATAGAAGAGTGTTCTCGTATTCCTATGACCGGTAAACTGATTATACACGAAGATACGCTTTACAGTATTCTAGACAGGATCCGTGCCGTATTGCCTGAATCGGTCAATGAGGCCGAGTGGATTATGCGGGAGAGAGAAAGGATCATCAGTGAAGCCAACCGCGAAGCAGAGACAATAATCGAAACAGCCAAGTCCAAACTGCAGAGAATTGCAGGGGAAAGCGAAGTGGTTAAGCTTGCAAAACTGCAAAGCGACGAGATAATAGAGAACTCCAAGAACATTGCCAAAGAAGTGACCCAGGGAGCTTTTAACTATGCCGATGACGTTATGCTCCAGCTCCAGAGCGAGCTGGAAAAAATACTGCAGGTGGTAAGAAAAGGACGGGAGGAGATAAGGCAAAACCTGCAGAAAAAGGGGTAAGAGAAGGCGCCGTTTGGCCATAATGACTGTCCTATCAAGCTTTGAACCTGATGGTATTCAGGTTTTTTGCTTTAATAATCATTTTTGAAAAAGCAAATAGCTAAAGAGACGAAAACAGTTACGACCATGATAAGAATTGACCATTTGCAGGCAGACCAAAAACCGTAAATAAGGTTGTATTTAAAAACAAAAAGAGGAGAACCATTTACCGGGAATGTAGAAAAGGCAGGGACAGCTGTGAAGTTTTCCCAGAGCCGGCTGGTGATAGAAAGTAAAAAAGCGATTGCTCCAGCCAAAACGCTTTGGATTATCCTGCCTAAATAATAAAGGCGCGGTCTTATTCCCGAACCTGCCAGCACGCTGGTAACCTGGGCTTGGATAGAAAGCCCGCTCCACCCGAGGATGACGCTAGCGGAAACGGCCTTTACCGTCAAAGGTAAATCGCAGCGAGAAAGCTCTTTTAGACCAAGAGTTATTTCCCAGAAGCCTGTTGTAAAAGGTGTCTTTAAAGCCGGGTCCAAGCCCAGCATGTATAATATGGCCCTGATGGTGTTTTCGATGTGCTCCTGTATGCCGGAAGTTTGGAGAACCCTTATTAGCACGGCAAAGAAGACTATAAAGCCGCCGATGAGGGTAATTGTATTGATCCCGGAGCGAATAGCTTCCCCAAGCAATTGACCGAGAGGTTTTTTCTTTTTCCAGGTCTCAAACAGGGTGCGGGCACTTTTTTTTAAAATGCCCCTAAACACCGAGTTTTGCTTTTTTCTGGGGCTAAAAACGCCAAGAATTACACCGAGCAAAAAATTTGAACAATAGTGCGATAAAGCCAGCACCATTCCCAGGGCTTGATTATGGAACATGCCCACACCAACAGCGGCCAGGATGAAAAGCGGACTGGAATTGTTGGTGAAGGCTACAAGCCGCTCGCCTTCCTCCTTTGTGCACAGCTGCTCTTCGCACAGCCTTCTGGTGAACACTGCTCCCATGGGAAAACCGGAACTGAAGCCCATAGTCACCACAAAAGAGGCCGCTCCGGGGAGATTAAAAAGGGGGCGCATCAGGGGTTCGACCAGTTCTCCCAACATGGCTACGATGCCTAAATTGAGCAGCATTTCGGCAATAATAAAGAATGGCAGCAGTGAGGGCGCCAGGACGGTTGCCCAGAGTTCCAGCCCCAAACGGGCTCCCTGGTAGCTTGCTTCCGGCCAGATAAGCATGGATATGGCGAGAAAGAAAACAAGCCCGGCTAAAAACGCTGAAAGAAAACCGCCGCTGTTTTTTTTCCAGATGTCCAGCATAAGACAGCCACCTTTCCCGGCGCCCCTTAAAATTATATGGCGGGAAAAGTGCTGCTAGACCATTCAGTTGATGGAAGCGGCTTTTTTGTATATTGAAAAGAGGTGGAGTGTCATGAAAAAACTCGGATTGGCCTTGGGAGCGGGAGGGGCGAAAGGACTGGCCCATATCGGCGTTCTCCAGGTTTTTAAAGAGAAAAAATTAAAGGTTGACATGATCGCCGGCTCAAGCATGGGAGCCCTGATCGGAGCTGCTTACGCCTCCGGGACGGATATCGATCTGCTGGCCAAACTCGCCTCCACTCTTCAGCGCTCGCTCTTTATCGATGTCAACATACCCAGGGTCGGGCTTCTTAAGGGTGAAAAGGTGCTTGGTCTAATCCGGCTTCTGACACACAATAAGGAATTTTCAGAGCTTCATATCCCGCTGGCTGTAGTGGCCACGGATATCGAAAAGGGCGAACCGGTTGTTTTCAGGGAAGAAGGGGACGTGGCCCAGGCTGTGAGGGCCAGTATTTCAATACCGGGGATTTTCAACCCCGTTAGGGCCGGAGACAGGCTCCTGGTAGATGGAGCTGTTACCGAAAGGCTTCCCGTTTCAATACTAAAAGAAATGGGCGCCGATTACGTCGTGGCCGTAGATGTTAAGGCTTGCCCCGCGGGTGAGAGGATAAAAATACAGAATATCTACGATATTATCATGCATTCAATTGAGATACTGGAAAACAAAGCTTGTAAGGAAAGCCTGGAAGCGGCGGATTTTTTGATTACGCCCGATACTAAAGAAATAGGGACAACGGAATTTCACAAGGCTGAGGAGTGCGTGGAAGCTGGCCGGATCGCCGCAGAGGCAATAATTGAAGAAATAATGATTGAACTGGCAGGGAACCGGAAAGCTGGGCACTTCAATTAGGACAGATTTACCGGAGCGCGAAAATAGTCGGCGTTGCCATGCCTGCATGCAGCGGCGGGGTAAAGAAGGGAATAAAGGCTGGCGGCCAGGAGATCAGTTTCCCAGAAGACGCTGAATGTCTCCCCGGATGCAGAAAACTTGCGGCAGTGTGCAGCCTTAGTAATTACTGGCAACATGCTTGTTTCTTTTATTTTTTTGATCAGTTTACGGCCTGTGCTGGTGAACCCCAGTATGCGCAAGTACGGAGGACCTCCTTTGAGCACTGATTCCTTATCCTTTGTATAGTTGAGGAGAAGGTGAACCAGGAAACGCTGCAGCCTGGTGTATGTGTATCTTTTTGTTTTCAGTTTATCCAAAAAGTCACTGATGCCGACAGACATTTGGGCCGTTTTTACGATCCGGTTTTCCAAGCCTTCAGTCAAATCAACGATTTTAAGCAATTCGCTTTCGCTGCTGCGGCGCAGAAGCGTCATTACCTGCCGGTCCATGTCCTCGCGGGAGACCGGGCCGCGGCCTTTTTCAAATTCCCTGCACAGAATTTTTATACTTGTCTGCGGTAGAAACTCCTCCATTCCTGCGGTGACATGAAGAGGGCCATCACCGCTATTTATGATGCGGTGTCGAATTGCTGTAGCGCTGGGCAGCCGGCCTGGAGCAAGTTGGGTTTCTTCATAGCCTGCTCCTTTCCTGGTAACGGGAACAGGCTCCAGGGGAATTTTCATTTCCTGCAGTACCTGAATGTAAGTCAGGGCGAGAATATTATTTGGTTTATTCCAAACCGCAGATTCCATAAATTCACCCGCCAGGGCCAAACTTCTCGCTTTAGGGAAGGAATGGCCTTTTTTCAAGGCCCTTTTTAAAGCCGACCTGAATTCCGGTGTTTCTTGAACAAGCAGACGGGCGGTTTTAAGAAACATGTCGGGTTCGTGGGTTTCCACACCGAAAGAGAGATGAGTCACTACACCTGTCCGGTACAGGGTTTCGATACCGCCGCGGGCGAACCAGTACGCGCTTCGAGTAGCGTACAACGCTGGAAGTTCCAGGACCAGGTCCGCCCCGTTTGCCAGGGCCATTTCAGCCCTGGCCCATTTATCGACTATGGCCGGTTCGCCCCTTTGCATAAAATTCCCGCTCATGACGCAGATTACGGCAGCGGCACCGGTTTTTTCCCGGGCCCGAGTCAGGTGGTATAGGTGCCCGTTGTGGAAAGGGTTGTACTCGGCGATGATGCCGGTTACTTTCATTTCATTCCCCTCAACTTTATCTATAAATTGAACAGAATTAACATGGATTTCTTTCAAAAAAATATTAATCAAAATAGGAAAAACAAAAGAAATGGAGAATATTAATTTGGTTAATGAAAATTATACCAAAGGAGGACGCCTTTATGAACCTGATCGAAAAAATTCGAGAAAAGGCCAGAAATAATAAAAGGACCCTGGTGCTGGCCGAAGGAACAGAAGAACGAACAGTTCAAGCCGCAGGAATAATAGCTGAAGAAAGAATAGCCAGAGTTATACTTCTAGGGGAAGAAAGCGAGATAAAACTAGTTGCCCAGAAGACCGGCGCGGACCTGTCTAAAGTTACAATCATCAACCCTGCTTACTCCGAGCAGTTCTCGGAATATGTCGAGGCGTTATTGGAAATCAGAAAGAGCAAAGGCCTTAAAAGAGACGAAGCGGTCGCCCTGATGAAAAACCCGCTGTACTTCGGCGCGATGCTGGTGTTCAAGGGAGCTGCCGACGGGATGGTGGCCGGCGCGCAGAACACCACGGGGGATGTTCTAAGGGCTGCGTTGCAAGTAATAAAAACCGCTCCGGGCATCTCCGTGGTATCAGGCGCTTTTTTGATGGTCTCACCGCTGAAAGAATACGGCGAAGATGGGGTGATGGTCTTTGCCGACTGCGCAGTTACACCAAACCCTACTGCTGAACAGCTTGCTGAAATTGCCTACGCGTCGTCCAAAACCGCGCGGGACCTGGTAGGAATGGAACCTAGGGTAGCCATGCTTTCTTTCTCCACGAAAGGCAGCGCCAGCCACGAATTGGTCGATAAAGTGGTAAGGGCTACCCAAATCGCCAAGGAAAGATATCCTGGGCTGGAGATCGACGGTGAACTGCAGCTTGATGCGGCCATAGTTCCCAAGGTGGCGAAATCAAAAGCTCCCGGCAGCCCTGTGGCGGGTAAAGCCAATGTCCTTGTCTTTCCGGACCTGCAGGCCGGCAACATAGGCTACAAACTTGTGCAGCGCTTAGGAGACGCAGAAGCAGTGGGACCTGTGCTGCAGGGGATGGCCAAGCCGGTGAATGACCTTTCCAGGGGCTGCAGCATCGGAGACATTGTTAATACTGGCGCCATGACCTGCTGCCAGGAGATCAGCTAGCCTATCGTTAAAAACAACGTGCTCCTTCCGCCTGAGCGAGATGAAGAACCGGACTGCGGCACAGAACCGGACTGCGGCGTGTTGACAGCATGCTTTTATCTTTGTATAATGACGTAGTTACAATGTGTAGCTCAAACAGAGGTGAACAACCGGTGAAATTGAACGTCAGCCGTCTTCGCAAAGAGCCGGGTTCCAGGGAAGAGTTCGGTTGTGTAATAGCGAGCTTCAGGGACGAGGGGGATATTGTTATTTGCAGCCCTATACAGGTGGAAGGATGCGTTGTTAATACGGGAAAATTGCTGGAAATGAAAGCTAAAGTAAAAACGGCTTTTTTAACCAGTTGCAGCAGGTGCCTTGAAGAGGTGCGACTTCCCGTTGATTTCGAGTTCACTGAGCATTACTGCCATGAAAGCGACTGCGACCAAGAGATGATAAACAGCGCGGACAAAAATGATATTACTGTATTTAACGAAGAATGGATAGACATTACCCAGGCAGTCCAGCAGAACCTTATTCTCAACATGCCGATGCGAGTATTATGCAGTCCCGGTTGCCCGGGTATTTGCCCGCACTGCGGGAAAAACCTGAAAGAAGGAAAGTGCGAATGCCGGGAGGGCGATATTGACCCGCGAATGGCTGTACTGGCCAAATTAATAAAGGACCAGGCAAACAATTAAGGAAAAGAGGAGGTGGTCTTCATGGGCGTACAACAACACCGCCGTTCAAAATGCAGGATTCGCAGGAGAAGAGCAGAAATTCTCAAACTGGAAATTCCCAGTATAGTCACCTGCCCGAAATGCCACGAACTTAAACAGCCCCACCGAATATGCCCTGCCTGCGGGTATTATGACGGCAGGAAAATTTTCGAAGTAAAAAAGAAAGCTGAGTAGGCTTTCTTTTTTTGTGTTTTTTGCTTGCCAAAAACAGCGTTAGAATTTATACTAGGTATTGATACCTGCTATAAATCTGGTAAGGAGCTGAATGGCAATGGTAACCAGGTTGAGTAAAAATCAACGGCAAAGAGAATTAGCCCGGTTGCTTTTTACAAACCCGTTTACCACTGATGAAGAACTGGCAAAAATATTCGATGTCAGTGTCCAAACAATCAGGCTTGACAGGATTGAACTGGGGATCCCGGAACTCAGGGAAAGAACAAAGCAGGTGGCTGAACAGGCTTTTAAAAAAGTGCGCTCCATGTCGGGCAAAGAGTTCGTGGGAGAACTTCTCGAACTTGAGCTGGGCAATTATGCCACTTCTGTTCTGGAAGTGGGAGAAGAGATGGTGGCGGAAAAAAGCCAGGTCTGCCGGGGCGACCATATTTTTTCACAGGCCAATACCCTGGCTACCGCGCTCATTGATGCCGACATCGTGCTTACAGGCAGCGCCAGGCTGAGATACCGAAGACCGGTTTACTTGCATGAAAAAATTGTGGCCAAGGCGGTTTTTGCCAGGAAAAAGTATAACAAATACCTGGTTAAAGTGGTGTCCAAGGTCGGGGCGGAAGAGGTTTTTGTCGGTAAATTCATTCTGGTGGCCAGATAGACGAGGAGGAAGGTGATTTGATGAGGATTGCGGTTGACGCAATGGGCGGCGACCACGCGCCCGCTGAGATTATCAAAGGCGCGCTGGCTGCGGCGGAACTGGATAGCAGTCTGCACATAATCCTGGTTGGGCAGGAAAAAGAGATAATAAAACACCTGCCGGGTGAACTGGCAAACAGCAGCCGGTTGTCAATAGTCCACTGCCAGGAAGTTATTGGCATGCACGAACACCCGGCCACGGCCTATCGAAAAAAAAAGGACGCTTCCATAACGGTAGCGACACGGCTGGTAAAGGAAAAAGAAGCCCAGGCCGTCGTTTCGGCTGGAAGTACGGGAGCGCAAATGGTGGCGGCCCTGTTCGGCCTGGGAAGGCTGGAAGGAGTTGACAGGCCTGCTATTCTCATTATTCTTCCGACACTCCAAGGACCAGCCCTGCTCCTTGACGGGGGCGCCAATGCGGACTGCAAACCGGCAAACCTTTTACAGTTCGCAAAAATGGGAAAAATTTACGCTGAAAAGGTCCTGGGGATGAATAATCCTCGAGTGGGTTTAATCAACATAGGTGAAGAAGCCGCCAAGGGCAACGATTTGACGATTAAGGCTTATGAACTGCTGGGTTCTGACCGAGACCTGAACTTTATAGGAAATATCGAAGGGAGAGACATTTTATCCGGCAAAGCGGAGGTCATGGTCTGCGACGGTTTTGTAGGCAACATCGCCCTGAAAATTATTGAAGGCACGGCAGGAACCATCATGGCTCTGCTGAAGGAAGAAATGACGGCCAGCCTTTGGCGAAAAATAGGGGCGCTCATGTTAAAACCGGGGCTCAAGAGATTGAAATGGCGCCTTGATTATGCGGAGTACGGGGGTATGCCTCTTCTCGGAGTAAAAGGGGTCAGCATCATTTGCCACGGCAGCTCCCAGGCAAAAGCGATTAAAAATGCCATTGCGGCAGCCAAGGATTGTGTAAACAGCAACTTCATTGATGAACTGCAAAAGAGCATCGAAAAATGGTAAGGTTGGTGAGAAGATGTCTGCATTTTTAAGACCGGCGGGGATTACTGGCATCGGCACTTATTTGCCCTCGCAAAAGATTACGAACGCGGACCTGGAGAAAATGGTGGATACCTCGGACGAATGGATTCGCACGCGCACCGGGATTTCAGAACGCCGAAAAGCGGATCCGGCGGAAGCCGCGTCGGATCTGGGAACCAAGGCCGCGCTGAAAGCGCTGGAAGATGCGGGAGTGACACCTGAGGAAATAGAGATGATAATTGTTTCCACCGCCAATCCAGACATGCTGTTTCCGGCTACTGCCTGTTTGATCCAGGATAACCTGGGAGCCAAGAACTCGGGAGCTTTTGACTTGTTTGCCGCCTGCACGGGATTCATTTACGCGCTGGCGGTAGCCAACCAGTTTGTGGCTTCGGGGATGTATAACACCGTGCTGGTGGTGGCGACGGAAATACTGACAAGATTGGTCAACTGGGAAGACCGCAACACCTGCGTGCTGTTTGGCGATGGGGCCGGGGCGGCGGTGGTGAGACCAGTCGGGGAAGGTGAAGGCTTTCTATCCTTCGATTTGCATGCCGAAGGCGCCGGCGGCGACCTGCTGAAAGTTCCGGCAGGCGGTTCCAGGATGCCTGCTTCCCTGGATACCGTCGCTAACAAGATGCATTACATACACATGGCCGGCAACGAGGTCTTCAAATTCGCCGTAAGGATTATGGGGGAAACAGCGTTGAAGGCGCTGGAAAAAGCGGGTTTATCGAAAGAAGACGTGGATTTTCTTATTCCTCATCAGGCCAACACGCGGATCATTGACTCGGCTGTAAAACGGCTTGGACTTTCACCGGACAAAGTATATATAAACCTGGATAAGTACGGCAACATGTCGAGCGCATCCATCCCCGTGGCTTTGGAAGAAGCCCTGGAAAAGGGTTTGATCAAAAAAGGAGACTGTCTTGTGCTGGTAGGGTTTGGGGCCGGGTTAACCTACGGAGCCTGCGTGCTGAAATGGTGCAAGTGATTAGTAAAGGGGAGATTGTGAATTGGAAACAGCTTTACATACGGAATTATGCGATTTAATAGGGATAAAGCACCCGGTCATCCAGGGAGGAATGGCCTGGGTGGCCACCGCCGAGCTTGCGGCGGCAGTATCCGAAGCCGGCGGCCTGGGGATCATAGGCGCGGGAAACGCGCCTGGAGAGGTGGTGCGCCAGCAAATCAGGAAAGCGAAAGCCCTGACGGCAAAACCTTTTGGGGTTAACGTGTATTACCTGTCGCCGTTCGTGGAGGAGGTTATCGAAGCGGTCATCGACGAAAAGGTCGCCGTTATCACCACCGGGGCCGGCAACCCGGGGAAACACATTCCCAGGCTCAAGGAAGCGGGAATAAAAACCATACCGGTTGTATCTGCTGTTGCCCTGGCCAAGCGCCTGGAAAAAGCGGGCGTGGATGCCGTGATTGCGGAAGGAATGGAGTGCGGCGGGCACACGGGAGAACTGACCACGATGGCTCTTGTGCCGCAGATTGTGGATGCGGTTCAGGTCCCCGTGATCGCCGCCGGGGGCATAGCTGACGGAAGGCAGCTCGCGGCTGCCTTATGTCTGGGAGCGAAGGGCGTGCAGATGGGAACGCGTTTTATCTGCGCCAAGGAATGCACTGTGCACATGAATTACAAACAGGCCGTTATTGGGGCAAAGGACCGCGATACAGTTCTCACGGGCTATCCGGGGCATTATGTCCGTGTCCTCAAAAACAAGCTGACACTGGAGTTCGAAAAATTGACCAGGGCCGGGGCGGAGGAAGGGGAATTCGAAAAGCTTGGCACAGGCAGACTCAGGGCAGCGGCGGTTGAGGGCGATGTCCTGACGGGTTCGGTAATGGCCGGGCAGGTTGCGGCAATGGTCAAAAAAATCCAGCCGGCTTCAGAGATCATTGAGGAAATAATCGGCGAAGCAAGGCAAGTCCTGACTCAAAAAAGCAAATTATTCAGGTGAGGGGTTTTTGGTATCATTATGGATAAAAAAATTATGGCGTTTGTTTTTCCCGGGCAGGGTTCCCAGTATGTCGGAATGGGAAAAGAAATATGCGAAGAGTATCCTGCCGCCAAAAACGTTTTTGACGAGGCTGAGGAAAGACTTGGTTTCTCGATAAGCGAGCTCTGTTTTAACGGGCCGGAAGACGAGCTTAAGCTGACCGTAAACACGCAGCCCGCCATTTTGACCACCAGCGTCGCTCTGCTGAGGGTGGTGGAACAAGAGGGGATCAGACCGTGTTTTGTGGCCGGTCACAGTCTCGGCGAGTATTCGGCGCTGGTTGCCGCGGGAGCGCTTTCCTTCGGTGATGCCGTATGGCTGGTAAGAAAAAGGGGGGCCTTCATGCAGGAAGCAGTAGGGCCGGGAAAAGGGACAATGGCGGCCATCATGGGACTGGAAGAGAAGGAAGTCCAAAAGATATGCCGTGAGGCCTCGCTTAGCGGGGTGGTGGAACCAGCGAACTTCAACTCGCCCGGGCAGATTGTCATCGCCGGCGAGACGCATGCGGTGAATAAGGCGGTGGAACTGGCCAAGTCCGCAGGCGCAAAGAGGGCCGTCATGCTTCCGGTCAGCGGCCCGTTTCATTCAAGCCTTTTGAAGCCGGCCTCCTCCAGGTTGAGCGAGGAGCTGGCAAAAGTGGAAATCAAACAAGCCAGCATTCCCGTGGTGGCCAATTATACGGCCCGGCTGGAAAAAGACCCTAAAGAAATCAGGCGCAACTTGGTGGAACAGGTGAACAACGCCGTATTGTGGCAGCAATCTGTGGAAACACTTCTTGAGCTGGGCGTGAACGCCTTCATTGAAATAGGTCCGGGAAAAGTTTTAAGCGGTTTGATTAAAAAGGTTGCTAAAAACGCAGAAATGTATAATATTGAAGATGTAGCCAGTTTAAGGGAAACGCTGACCACGCTTAAAGGAGGTCAGGACATTGGCAGATTGCAGGAAATCGTTTGAGGACAAGGTGGTGCTTGTCACCGGGGCTTCCCGGGGTATTGGAAGGGCGGTCGCCCTTGCTTTTGCTAAAGAAGGCGCCGTGGTGATTATTAACTACCAGAGCAGCGACGAGGCTGCCGCTCAAACCCTGGAGCAGGTCAAAGCGCTTGGCGGCAAGGGCGAAACGGTTAAGGCGGACGTAGCGCTGGCAGGACAGGTCGAACAGATGATCAGGGATGTGGTCGGCAAATACGGGCGTCTGGATGTTCTGGTCAACAATGCCGGTATAACCCGTGACGGCCTGCTCGTAAGAATGAAAGACGAAGAATGGGATCGGGTCATCTCGACAAATCTTACCGGATCCTTTAATTGTCTGAGAGCAGCCGCGAAGCCGATGATGAAGCAGCGCTCCGGCAGGATCATCAATATCAGCTCCGTCGTGGGCCTGACAGGAAATACCGGGCAGGCAAACTATGCGGCGGCAAAGGCGGGCCTTTTGGGGTTGACAAAGAGCGCGGCCAGGGAACTGGCCTCGCGGGGAATAACGGTGAATGCCGTGGCCCCTGGTTATATTACCACCGACATGACGGAACAGATTTCCAAAGATGCCAGGGAACAGCTGGCTGCGCGCATACCAGCCGGCCGCCTGGGTAATCCTGATGATGTGGCCCAGCTCGTGCTTTTTCTGGCAGGCCCAGGCGCGACATACATAACTGGCCAGGTCGTGGCCGTTGACGGCGGCATGACCATGTAAAACAAGAAACAACAGGCGGCATTTGGAAGGAGGTGAAAGGATGAACATATTTGAGAAGGTTAAATCAATAGTGGCTGAACAGCTGGGTGTTGAAGCGGCTGATATAACGCTGGAAACCACCTTTGATGACCTGAATGCTGATTCCCTGGACGTTGTCGAATTAATTATGGCCCTGGAAGAGGAGTTTGATATCGAAATCCCTGATGAGGATGCAGAGAAGATTAAAACTGTCGGTGACGCGGTGGATTACATCAAAGAAAGACAGTAGTTTAATTAGGAGGTCCCGTAACCCCAAGCGGCGGGACCTCCTAATAAAAAGCAGGAGGTAAGACGGTGAAATTACCAGAACTCAGCATAAGCAATCTAAAACCGGCGATACCTATTATCCAGGGTGGAATGGCCATCCGGATATCCACCTCGCGTCTTGCCGCGGCCGTAGCCAATGAAGGCGGAATCGGCCTGATTGCCGGAAGCGGCATGTCACCACAGGAATTAAAAGAAGAGATTAAAAGCGCGCGCAGTCTTTCCCAAGGGATTATTGGGGTTAACATCATGTATGCGGTATCGGCCTTCGCCGAACTGGTTAAAACAGCGATCGAAGAAAAAATAGATTTGATTGTATCCGGGGCTGGTTTTTCCCGCGACATGTTCGGTTGGGGAAAGGAAGCCGGGGTTCCCGTCGTCCCCATTGTCGGTACGGACAAACTTGCGGCAATTTCGCAAAAACTGGGGGCTTCGGCGGTAATCGTGGAAGGGAAGGAAGCAGGCGGGCACCTTGGGACCAGCGAATCCGTTAAAGAACTCCTCCCGAAAGTCAAAAAAGCCGTTTCCATCCCGGTCATTGCCGCGGGCGGGATTGTTGACGGCAAGGATATGGCGGAAATGATCAAACTGGGCGCCGACGGCGTGCAAATCGGTATTCGTTTTGCGGCAAGCGAGGAGTCGAATGCGGACACCAGGCTGAAAGAGGCTTACGTTAAAGCCAAAGATGAAGACATCATACTGATCAACAGCCCTGTCGGTCTTCCGGGAAGAGCCATCCGCAACGAATTCACCGAAAAACTGAGCCAAGGCCTGACACTTTTTCCGAAAAGCTGTGTCAAATGCTTGAAGGAATGCGCCAAAAACTTTTGCATCATGGAAGCGCTTCAAAACGCCCAGCAGGGAAAATTGGCGGAAGGCTTGATTTTTTCGGGGGAGTATATTGGCAAAATAAAGGAAATATTACCGGTGAGAGAGATTATTCGCAACCTGCTGCGCGAAGCGGCAGAGTGCGTTTGAAATAAAAATCATGGGGGTGTTGTATGAAAAGACGAGTGGTAATAACCGGGATGTCCGCAATTTCACCGGTCGGAACAGGACTAGAATTGTTTTGGGAAAGGATAACCGCAGGCCAGTCAGGGATAGTAAAAATATCGCGGTTTGAGACGACTGGTTACTCCACGCAAATAGCTGGCGAAGTAAACGATTTTGACCCTTCAATATATATCGACAAAAAGGAAGCCAGGCGAATGGATCGTTTTGCTCAGTTTGCCGTGGCCGGGGCACGAATGGCGCTTGCTGACGCCGGGATCAAACCGGAAGAACTGGAAAAAGAAAGAACCGGGGTAATAATGGGTTCAGGGATAGGCGGCATCGAAACGTTGGAAGAGACGGCCCGGGTCCTCCATGAAAAAGGTCCAAGCCGTGTAAGCCCGTTTTTTGTGCCGATGATGATTGGCAACATGGCGGCGGGCCAAGTGGCTATCAATTTGGGAGCAACCGGCCCCAATATTACTGTGGTTACGGCCTGCGCTTCAGGAACCAACGCCATTGGCGACGCCTTTAAGCTGATCCAGCGCGGCGCAGCAGAACTGGTGATTACCGGGGGAACCGAAGCATCGATAACCCCTCTTGCTCTTGCCGGATTCTGTGCGATGAAGGCTCTTTCCACGCACAACGACGAACCGCAAAAAGCCAGCCGTCCTTTCGATGCGGAGCGTGATGGTTTCGTTATGGGAGAAGGGGCAGGCATACTTGTCCTGGAAAGCCTGGAGCACGCACAGGCAAGGGGGGCCCGGATCTATGCGGAAGTACTTGGATACGGAGCTACCGCCGACGCTTATCATATTACGGCGCCTGCACCCGGCGGCGAGGGCATGTCCAGGTCGATGAGCGAAGCCTTGAAAGACGCGGGACTTCGGCCGGAAGACATCGACTATATCAATGCGCACGGCACTTCCACAGACCTGAATGATAAGTTCGAAACCATGGCCATCAAGAATGTTTTTGGAGGACATGCCTCTAAACTGGCCATCAGCTCAATCAAATCAATGACCGGACACTTGCTTGGGGCGGCAGGCGGGATTGAAATGGTTGCCACGGTGTTATCCGTGTATAAAGACCTTGTCCCGCCAACAATCAATTATGAAAATCCTGATCCCGACTGCGATCTCGACTACGTTCCGAATAAGGCGCGCAAAATGACAGTTCACTGCGCTCTCAGCAATTCCTTCGGCTTCGGAGGACAAAACGCCACTGTCGTGGTAGGCAAATACAATTCGCCAAATAAACGTGAATAACCATTCCATCTTGTGGTTTCATCGAAATAGCGTCATAATATAAGGGAGGCTCGCGAAAGCCTCCCTTGTGTTATGCAGGGCTATAGGCAAACAAAGGGGTGTTAAACGACCTTGAACAGCACGCGTGAAGAACAACTGAAAGAACTGCTGGCCGTGGTAAAAGTAAAAAAGACAATCAACCTGGAACTGGTAAACCAGGCCCTCACACATCCTTCCTACCTTTACGAAAGCGGCGGCGGCATTGAACACAACCAGCGGCTGGAGTTCCTTGGGGATGCGGTTATAGGGCTGATCATTGCCCAGCATCTCTATGAAAAATACCCTGGTAAAACGGAGGGAGAACTCACAAAAATGAGGGCCGCGGTTGTCTGTGAAACGTCACTGGCTGAAGCGGCAAGAGCCTTAAACCTTGGCCGGTATATCCTGATGGGAAAAGGTGAAGAACAGACTGGTGGGGCGGGCAGGGCTTCCAACCTGGCCGACTGCTTAGAAGCCTTCATCGGGGCGCTTTATCTGACCCTTGGCCTTGAAAAAACGAATTATTTCGTCATTTCTCTGCTGAAAACCAGGATAAAAAACGCCGCCAGGGGGTTTTTCGGCGATTATAAAACACAACTGCAGGAGTATATCCAGCGCAATCCTGAAAACCAAGTCTGTTACAGGATACTGCAGGAAGAAGGACCCGATCATGACAAAACGTTTTACGCCGCGGTTTATCTTAATGAAAAAGAGCTGGCCAGGGGAAGGGGCCATACAAAAAAAGAGGCGGAACAGATGGCGGCCTTGCTTGCCCTGAATGCCCTGGGAGCCGAGTGATGGACAAGTTTCTGGTTGTACCGTTTTTTATTCCCCACGCCGGCTGTCCTTTTACCTGCGTCTTCTGTGACCAGCGGAAAATCAGCGGGGTAAAACACGCCATGTCTCCCGTTTCTGTCGCGCCGGTGGTGAAAAAATATTTGCAAACAGTAAAAGAGATTCCCGCGAAGGTGGAAGCGGCTTTTTTCGGCGGCAATTTTACCGGACTGCCGCTGGAGGAGCAAAAAAGGTGGCTGGAAGCGGCGGCCGAATTAAAAAGAGCGGGAATAATCACCGGCATTCGCCTTTCCACCCGGCCGGACTTTATCGATGAAACGAAGGCGAGGCTACTCAATGAATACGGGGTGACTGCGGTTGAGCTGGGCGTGCAGTCACTGGACGAGGACGTTCTGGAGAAAAGCTATAGGGGACATACTGCCGCCGACACATCCAAGGCTACAGAAACCCTGAGGAAGTACGGATTTGAGATTATTTACCAGCTGATGCTGGGACTGCCGGGAGACAATGCCCGCACGGCCAGAACGACCGCGCTGAAAACAATTTGCTCCAGACCGGACGGAGTGCGCATTTACCCGGCCCTGATTCTTAAAGGGACAACCCTGGCCTGTTGGTATGAAAAGGGGATTTACAGGCCGTGGAGTCTGGAAGAAACAGTGGAAATAGGCTCGCAGTGGTTCGCCCTGTTTTCATTATACGGTATAAGAATAATCCGCATGGGACTGCAGGCATCAGAAAACTTAACCCTGGAAAATGATTTGCTGGCCGGTCCGTATCACCCTGCATATGGTGAACTGGTTGAAAGCCGGCTGTTCTTGAAGCAGTTAACAGAAATATTTTGTCTTGCCGGGTGTCCACCTGGTAAAACGGTGGTCATGTTTAACCCACGCGATATTTCTAAGGTTGTGGGTCAAAGGAAAGAAAACCTGGCCCACCTAAAAGAAAGATTTCCACACTCAGAGATCGGGCTGGCCAATGATCCCGGTATTCCAGCCGGCGATCTGGCCCTGATCTACGGCTGGAAAAGGCTTTTTTTGTCAAGAAAGGAGTTTCTGGAAAAATATCGAATAAAAGAAAATGAGTTTTTTGGTGAAAAGGGCGTGAACCCGTGTATTTGAAAAAGCTGGAGATTCATGGTTTCAAATCGTTTGCCGATAAAACCGTTCTGGAGTTTAAACCAGGTATTACCCTGGTTGTAGGTCCAAACGGCAGCGGCAAATCGAATATAGCCGATGCCGTTCGCTGGGTTTTGGGAGAACAGAGCGTGAAATCGCTGCGCGGCGGGAAGATGGAAGACGTGATCTTTGCCGGTAGCGAAAAGAGACGCTCCCTGGGTATGGCGGAAGTATCGCTCACCCTCGACAATTCTTCGGGCCTTTTTCCGCTCGAATTCAACGAGATCACGGTAACACGCCGTCTTTACCGGTCTGGAGAAAGCGATTATTTGATTAACCGCGTTCCCTGTCGCCTGCGTGATATTCACGAGCTGTTCATGGATACCGGCATAGGCAAGGAAGGGATTTCGATAATTGGCCAGGGAAAAGTGGATGAAATCCTTTCGGTCAGGCCAGAAGAGAGACGCGGCCTGCTCGAGGAGGCGGCAGGCATCGTCAAATACCGCCACAGGAAGCGGGAAGCCGCCAAAAAACTGGAAGAAACGGAAGCCAGCCTTGTCAGGTTGCGCGATATTGTAAGCGAACTTGAATCACAGGAAGAGCCTCTGGCTGAGCAAGCCAAGACGGCTTTACTGTACAGGGATATGAAGAGTGAGCTGGACGGTCTGGAGATTGGCATGCTGGTGGATGAGATGGAGACATGCCGTCGCCGCTTGGAAAGCATCGGTAGGAGCCGGCAAAACGAGGAAAAAGAAATTGAACAGGCCCGCACCGAATACTATGAAGCCCTGTCAAAGGAAGAAAAATACAAACTGCTGCTGCAAAAGCAAGAAGAAAATCTGGCTGTTCAGCAAGAAAGCATTTATGAAGAAAACCTGCGCCTGGAAAAAAACGAAAGCGAAATGAAGCTCGCAGCGGAACGCATTTCCGATCTCGTCCAGCAGGCAAAGAATTACGGCGGCGAAATCCGGAAATTAAACGAAGAACTGGAAAGCATGAAAAGCGATTGCGAACATCACAAGGCAGCCGGTGAAGCGCTCGGCAAGTCCCTGGAAGAAGCGCGGGAAAAGCTTAGACAGTATGAGGATTATCTATCCGGCGATTCCCTGGAAGAACAGGGCCTTGCACAAAGATTGGACGAGTTGAAAACTGAACACTTCGAGTTTTTGCAGGAAGAAACAAGAATAAACAATGAGATAAACAGCGTAAAACAACGGCTGTCACTGCTGGAAAGGCACGAAGAACAGCTTAGGGATAAAGAGAAACAACTGGTATCGGGGCTTGATTCAATCAAAAACAGGGCAGACGAATTGGAAAGTGAAGCCGGCGAATTCTCGGCAAGGCAGCTTTTCCTGGAGAAGCAGCTGGCCGAAAGCGAGATGCATTACCGCGAAGAAGAGAAAAAGTATAAACAGATCCAGCAAAGAATTCGCGGCCTGCTGGATGAAAAGAACAGCATCGCAGCCCGCCAGAGGGTTTTCAGCGAAATGGAAAGAGAGGGGCAGGGCTACGGGCAAGGGGTCAGGGAAATACTGCTCCAAAAGGCCAGGGGCGGTTTCGAGCAAATCGTGGGCACGGTGGCCCAGGTAATAAGCGTTCCCAAGGAATATGAACTGGCCGTTGAAGTTGCGCTGGGAAGCGCACTCCAGCACCTGATCGCGGAAAATGAAGACGCTGCGGAAAAAGCTGTCGAATGGCTCAAAAATAACGATAAAGGAAGGGCCACCTTCTTGCCCCTAACCACTGTAAAGGGAACGACAGCCGCCGAAAAGCCGCCGCAGGAAGAAGGAGTGGTGGGATTATTAAGCGAGATCGTCCAATATGAAAAAAGGTTCAAAGGGATTATGGATTTCCTGCTGGGACGTGTTTGGCTGATAAAAGACCTTTCAACCGCCATAAAACAGGCCAGAGCAATCGGCTTTCGCTGCCGCATGGTCACTCTGGACGGGCAGCTTGTCAACACCGGAGGTTCAATTACCGGCGGCAGCGTAAAAGCAAACGCCAGCGGCATCTTAAGCCGAAAACGCGCTGTCGGGGAGCTTGAGTCGGCCATAGAAATGCTCAGGCAGGAAATTGAACAGGCTGAAAAAGAAGCGGAAGAACAAGCTGCCGTTGTTGCGGCATCCGAGGAAAGAATCGCGAAACTTAAAGCAGACCTTCAGGAACTGATCATTAAGAAAACGGAGAACTTAAAAACGCAGGAAAGGTGGAAGGCCGATCACGAGCGCTGCCAGACAGAACTGGAGACGGTCAGGTGGCAGCTTGCCGAAACAACGGAAGAAAAAGCCGGTTTCCAGAAGAGCATTAACGAGGCGGAAGAAAGAAGCAATGAATTGAAAAAGCTGATCGTAGAGATAAACAATGAATTGTTGACCTTGCAGGATGAGGTGAAAAAGAAACAGAGCGAAAGATTGAAAAAGAACGAGAAACTGACCCAACTGCGCATTGAAGCAGCGACGATAGAAGAAAAGATGGCTTCTTTCCAGAAGGAAAACAGCTACCTGTCAAACAG
The DNA here is from genome assembly GCA_024655825.1 of Peptococcaceae bacterium. Lineage (NCBI taxonomy): Bacteria > Bacillati > Bacillota > Clostridia > Eubacteriales > Peptococcaceae > Peptococcaceae bacterium. Next base: position 21,124 of record JANLFJ010000021.1, read on the forward strand.
GCTGAAACAAATTAAACAGCATAAAGAGGAAAAGGAAACAGTCCAGGCGGAACTTAAAGAAAAGAAAATGGAGCTTGAAAAAACGTTAAATTCTCTGGAGTACGAGAAAGAGAGAATATTATTGAGCTTAAGAGAGAAAGAAAAACAGCTGGAGAAAATGAAAGCAAAAAAATACCAGTTGCAGGAAGAACTAAGCAGAATCGAGCGGGAAGCGAAGGAAAAAAGCGCTTGGATGAAGGAAAAGGAAGAAAAACTGCACCAGTATGAACTACAGCAGTCAAAATACGAGACATCCCTGGAAGCGGTGGCGAGCCGCCTCAATGAACAGTACGGGCTGACCTGCGAAGAAGCCAAAGAAAAAAGCACGTCTATTCTGGACAAGCGTTCCTCGCAACAAAGGATAAGCTGGTTGAAGGAAGAAATATCAGCCCTTGGACAGGTCAATACCGGAGCCATAGAAGAATACGGCCGTCTAAAAGAAAGGCTTGATTTCCTGACCGGGCAGATAAACGACATGACCGGGGCCAAGGAAAGACTTGAGCAGGTAATAAAAGAAATGGACCAGATCATGACCAGGCGGTTTAAAGAAACCTTTGCCCTTGTTGACAAGTACTTTCAGGAGATGTTTTCCCGCCTGTTCGGGGGTGGCCGGGCCCAGCTTTTGCTTACTGATGCCGAGAGCCTGCTTGAAGCCGGCGTTGAGATTGTGGTCCAGCCCCCGGGTAAAAAATCGCAGCACCTTTCTCTTTTATCGGGCGGAGAAAAATCCTTGACAGCCATCGCCTTGCTCATGGCCGTTCTTAAAGTGAAACCGAGCCCTTTTTGCGTGCTCGACGAGATCGAGTCAAACCTTGATGAATCAAATGTGGCCGGCTTCGCCCAGTTGCTCAAGGAATTCTCCACCGATACGCAGTTTATCGTCATCTCCCACCGCAAGGGAACGATGGAGATTGCCCATGTCTTATACGGCGTCACTATTGAGGAAACCGGGGTATCCAGCCTGGTTTCAGTAAAACTGGAAGATGCCAAAAAAGAGGCCAGTTAAACTTAAATATCGGCGAGCGCAGTGAGGAAAAATACTTTTTAAAATGCCGCGGGGAGGACAGCGATGAATATCTTTGATCAGGTTGCCGGCGGGCTTGCCAAAACCAAACGAGCATTTTTCGATAAAGTTGCAGGACTCCTGACAGGTGTAAAACCCATTGACGAGGAACTGTTTGAAAAACTGGAAGAAGCCTTAATCGGGGCTGATGTTGGTGTGGCCACCTCATTAAAACTCGTCGGGAATATCAGAAAAAAAGCCGGCGAAAAAAAACTGCGCGAAGCACATGAGCTGCGCGCAGTGCTGGAAGAAGAAATCAAGCGTATGCTGGCCGAAGGCGACCATGAACTTCACCTGGACAAAAACGCCCTCAACGTCATCCTCATGGTGGGAGTGAACGGCACCGGGAAAACAACGTCCATCGGCAAACTGGGTTACAGGTTGAAGAAGGAAGGATACAGCGTCATGGCGGCGGCAGGCGATACTTTCAGGGCCGCAGCCATTGAGCAGCTGCAGGTCTGGTGCCAGAGGAGCGGTATTGACCTGATTAAACACAATGAAGGCGCAGACCCGGCGGCAGTTGTTTACGATGCCCTGCAGGCCGCCAGGTCGCGAAAAATTGAAGTACTGCTTGTTGATACCGCCGGACGGCTGCAGACAAAAACAAACCTGATGGAAGAATTAAAAAAGATGCGGAGAGTCATCGCCAGGGAATGCCCGGGGGCACCCCAGGAAGTGCTGCTGACGCTTGACGCCGCAACCGGGCAGAATGCTCTTTCCCAGGCCAAGCTCTTCAGCGAGGCGGTTACAGTTACAGGCGTAATTCTCACCAAACTGGACGGAACGGCCAGGGGAGGCGTAATCCTTGGAATACAGGATGAATACAAGCTTCCCGTAAAATTCATCGGGACCGGCGAAAAAATCGCGGACCTGGAAAAGTTCGTGCCGGAAAACTTCAGCAGGGCATTGCTCAGCTGAGCGAGGAAAAACCGTTTATTCTTTAAGGAAGGATGAGGCAAATGGCCAGGGCAGATCTCGCCGTCATTGGCGGCACCGGCGTATACAGAGCAGATATGCTGGAAAAGACAATGGAAATCGAGGTGGAGACAAGTTACGGCAGGGTAAACCTATTGAAAGGCAGTTTAAAAGGAAGGGAGATCGCCTTTTTGGCCAGGCACGGCAAAGGGCATACCGTCCCGCCCCACCTTATTGATTACCGGGCCAACATTTGCGCCCTGAAAAACCTGGGCGTCAAACGCATCATCGCCACTGCGGCTGTCGGCTCGCTTAATGAAAACATGAAACCGCTTGATTTTGTTATAGTTGACCAGTTCCTCGACTTTACCAAAGGCCGGAAATTCACGTTTTACGAAGGAGGAGAAAAAGGAGTCCTTCATGTGGACATGACCGAACCATACTGCCGTGAAGCCGGCAGTTTCATTTACGACCAGGCCAAGGCGCTGGATTTGCCCGTTCACTTGGGCGGCTGCTATGTGGCCACGGAAGGGCCGCGTTTTGAAACCCCGGCCGAGATCAGGATGTTTAAACTGCTGGGAGGTGATGTGGTGGGAATGACCGGTGTGCCCGAAGTGGTTCTTGCCCGCGAGGCCGGGATGTGTTATGCAGCAATAGCCATGGTCACAAACTTTGCGGCCGGCATCTCGCCAGCAGCCTTATCGCACGGCGAAGTGGTGGAAGCAGTGAAAAAAATAAATTCAAATATATCCCGCCTGATCATGTCCGTCCTGGAAAGCATCCCGCTTGACACGGGCTGCAGGTGCAAACTGGGCCCGGAAGAAGCCGGCAAACTGTAGGTGAAAAAATGTTAAAGGCTCTTGCATATGAACACGGCAAACTGCTGCTCCTTGACCAGACCCTCCTGCCGTTCGAAAAACGGTACGTGACCTGCACAACGCCGGAAGAAACAGCGGAGGCCATTATATCGATGAAAGTGAGGGGTGCGCCGGCTATCGGGGTCGCAGCGGCCTATGGAATTGTTCTTGCCGCTCGGATGTATGAAGGAGATGATCGGGCAGTCCTGGATCACAGGCTCCTTAAAGCAAGCGAGATACTGGCGGCAACCAGACCGACGGCTGTTAACCTCTTTTGGGCAATCGAACGCATGGCCGCGCTCCGGGAACAGAACCCGCACCTTTCAGTAAAAGAATTAAAGCTCCTCTTGGAAAAAGAAGCCCTGAACATCGAAAAGGAAGACCTTGAACGAAACAAGCGCCTAGCGGTTTTGGGAAGCGAACTTATCGGAAAAAAGGCCAACGTTTTAACCCACTGCAACGCCGGGGCGCTGGCGACAGCCGGTTACGGCACAGCGCTTGGCATCATCAGGGCCGCCTGGGAAAAAGGTAAACAAGTCCATGTGTTTGCCGGTGAGACCAGGCCGCTGCTGCAGGGAGCAAGGCTCACAACCTGGGAACTAATGGAAGATAACATACCGGTAACATTAATCACGGACAGCATGGCCGGCTACCTCATGCAACAGGGGAAAATTGACCTGGTTGTAGTTGGAGCCGATCGGATTGCCGCCAACGGCGACACAGCCAATAAGATCGGCACATACAGCCTGGCGGTTTTAGCTAATTATCACGGTATTCCTTTTTACGTCGCTGCGCCGTATTCCACACTTGACATGAGCATAAAGTCTGGGGCGGAAATACCCATCGAAGAGCGCGGCCATAATGAAGTCAAATTTTTCGGCAGTGTCCAGGTTGCGCCTGGGGAGGCAAACGTCTGCAACCCGGCTTTCGACGTTACGCCGTCGCGGCTGATAACGGCTATAATATCAGACTGCGGGATTGCATGGCCGCCTTACACGGAAAGTATCAAAATGCTCTATGAAAAAGAAATGGAGAGGAGAAAAAGGATATGAGCAGGCTGCTCATCAAAAATGCCCTTGTTGTTCCCTGCGCGGTGGAAGAAAAGGAGAATCCCTGGTTCTTCGGTGATGTTGCGGTGGATAACAATATTATCAGGGAAACGGGCAAAGACCTGCATGAAAAATACCCCGGTTGGGAGCTTATTGATGCCAGGGACTGCCTTGTTATGCCGGGGTTTATCAACTGTCATACACACGCAGCCATGACCATGCTCCGCAGTTATGCCGACGACCTGCCGCTGATGGAATGGCTTTCTCAAAAAATATGGCCCCGGGAAGCCCACCTCAATGAAGAGGACATCTACTGGGGGACGCTTCTTTCCATCCTGGAAATGATTAAATCGGGAACAACCTGCTTTGCCGATATGTATTTTTTCATGGACAGGGTTGCGCAGGCCGTGGAAGAGTCGGGTATCCGGGCCTCGTTGTCCAGAGGGATGATTGGTTTTGGCGATAAAGCCGAACTCAGTTTGCGTGAAAGCGAGGAATTTGTAAAAACCTGGCATGGCAGGGCAGACGGCAGGATAACCTGCCTGCTCGGCCCACACGCGCCATACACCTGCCCTCCCGCATACCTCAAAGAGGTTATGACCTTGGCCGATTCGCTGGGAGTGGGACTGCATATCCACCTGGCCGAAACCGTCTCGGAAGTGACTGATATTGAAAAACAGTACGGCCTTAGACCCATCAGTCTTATGGACTCGCTCGGTTTTTTTCAAGGCAGGCATGTCCTGGCGGCACACTGTGTTCACCTATCGGAGGAAGAAATGGATATTCTGGCCTGTCGCAGGGTTGGAGTAGCTCATAACCCTGAAAGCAACATGAAGCTGGCCAGCGGCATTGCCCCGGTCCCTCAGCTTTTGAAAAAAGGGGTTGTTGTTGGATTGGGAACGGACGGAGCAGCCAGCAATAACAACCTTGATATGTTGGAAGAAATGAGGACCTGCGCCCTGCTGCACAAGGTCTCCACACTAGATCCAACCGTCCTCCCGTCATTTGAGGTGCTCAAGATGGCTACCACCAACGGGGCCAGGGTACTTGGCCTGGATAAACTTGGTGCCGTCAAGCCAGGATACAAAGCGGATCTCATTATCTTGGACCTCCACAGGCCACACCTTATGCCCATGCACGACCCAGTCGCCAATATCGTTTATGCGGCGCAGTCATCGGATGTACGTACCGTGATTATTAACGGAAAATTGGTGATGAAAGACCGCCAGGTTTTAACCCTTGACGAGGAAAGAATATTGTACCAGGCCCAGCTGCGCGGTCAGGACCTGGTGAGACGCCAGTAATAACAGCAGTGGTATGCTGTTATTATTTACCAATAATAATCCTCCGAAAAAATAAAATAATAGAATTAGAATCACCAAAAAACAGGAGGTGTCAATTTGCCTAGAAAAGCAACGCCCAAAAATAAAGCGCGCAGTTCGATTGTCGAGGAGGGAATCAGTATTACGCCTATCCCGGCGACCGAAGGCGAAACGATTACCATCACTTACGACGGGTTGCTTGCCAAAAGCGGGGCCAAAAGTATTTATACACATATCGGCTATGGGAGCAATGACCACTGGGCCGACATCGAGGATATCCCCATGAGCAGGCTTCCGCATGGATGGACCTGCGACATACTGCCCAAAAAGGAAAGAATGAACTTTTGCTTTCACGACGGAGCGAACAACTGGGATAACAATTACGGGCGCAATTGGAGCATTTCCATCCACAACGGGGAAGATGTGTGAGAAAATGTGTTTATTATTACTCATGAATGCTCAGCATTATTGTTGAGCATTTTTGCATATGGATGATTTTAATCATAATAGGGAATAATGTTCTATAACGATAATAAACGACAGGGGCTCATTCTTATGCGCCATCTTTTAAAAATCATTAACCAGAATAAACCAAAGCTTCGGGAACTTGATCCGACAACAGTCCAAAGGATTAAAGAGGGTATATACTTGGTCAAAATTATCAGCGAAACTGAAGTAACTGCCCGTAAATGCGATTTCTATGCCGGGAACGCCACCGATCAGGAAATAGCCAAATTTTTTCAAGAACAGGCGGATACACTAAAGAAAGCCAAGAATTTACTGCAGGAATACTACGAAAGCATGACCCAGGAGTGATTTATCGATGAAATTTACTGATATGGACATGCTCCAGGATTATGAAAAAGATACAAGAATGGCCACAGTGGCCTACGCGCTGATCCAGACTGAGATTATCGACCCCACATTAAGGAAAATCATAGGCAAGGTTAACAACGAAGCGGCCAAGGCTCAAGAAAAGGCCGCCAAGCTGATTCTATCAAGAGGAGACCGCCCGTAGGATCTTGAATTTTAGTCGCTGGCAAAAAAAGGAGGTTCAAAAACCGCTGAAAAACTGCTATAATTTAATTGTTCCTTAGGGAGAGGCGAGTCTGAACCCGAGGGAAAATGTTCAATTTGAACCCTAAAAACAAGGGATTTCTGAGTTGCAGGGGGGTGTGCGGCATGATCATTTCAGCAGCTTTATCCGTAAACGGCTACGGGTAAGGCTTTTTATTTTCCCTCCAGGCAGTTTGGAGACAAGACCAGTCATCGAAATTCAGAGGTGATGGTTACAAGTGACGTTGATTACAGAAATGCTGGATTCATATGCAACCGGTTCGGAACTGAAACGGGAGCATCTTATCGCGCTGCTTGGCGTGGAGTCAACAGAAGAGCTCTTAAGAATTCAGGAAAAGGTTAATGAAGTACGCCGAGAATGGGTAGGCGATGCCGTCCATATACGAGGCATCATTGAATTCTCCAACTACTGCACGCGCAGTTGCGCATACTGTGGGTTAAACCGGCACAACCGCAGCCTGAAACGGTACCGGATGACCCCGGAAGATATTGTCACAACTGCTCTTAAAGCATCAAAGATGGGATTTCGCACCATCGTGCTGCAGTCCGGCGAAGACCCGTTTTTTACGGCAGAAATACTGGCCGATGTTATCAGGGAAATAAAGAAAACGGGGACGGCCGTAACCCTAAGCGTTGGCGAACGGCCAGCCAGGGATTATCAATTGTGGCGGGAAGTGGGGGCCGACCGTTACCTGCTCAAGTTTGAGACATCGAACCCCGCGCTTTATGCCCGGCTGCATCCGGGAAGTTCTCTGAAGAACAGGTTGCGCTGCCTACAGGATTTGCACGAGCTGGGTTACCAGGTCGGGTCCGGCAATATTGTAGGTCTCCCGCGGCAGGAGGCCGGTATCTTAGCGGACGATCTACTGCTGATGAGAGAACTAAAACTGGAAATGGCCGGGATAGGACCATTTCTGCCGCATCCCGGCACAACTTTAGCGCGCCACCCAGCGCCCGATGTCAGCATGTGCCTGAAGGTTCTTGCCCTGGCCCGGCTGGTCATTCCCTGGGCCCACCTGCCGGCAACCACAGCCCTGGGGTGTTTAAATCCAGACGGCTTCAAACTCGGACTGGAGTGGGGCGCCAATGTCCTGATGGCCAGCCTGACCCCAGCGGTTTACCGTCAATATTATGAAATCTACCCGCAAAAAGCACAGAGCGATAAGGCGGTCCAAATGAAGCTGCTGGCGTCCCAGCTGAGACGCGATGTAGCCGCCGATCCGGGCCACGGACTGCTTACTTTAAATTTAAATAATAGAAACAGGGAGGTTAAAACATGACGCTTCAGGCAAAAGATTTTATCAATGAAAATGAAATTTGGTCGCTTCTTGAAAACAGCAGGCATCTTCCAACTGAAGAAATAGAGGGGATCATCGAACGGGCTCGCCGGGCCAAGGGACTTGAACCCTGGGAAGTAGCGGCCCTTATCCAGGTCGAAGACGTTAACCTGCTCCAAAAAATGTACACCGCGGCCAAGGAGATCAAAGAGAAGATTTACGGCAAAAGGATGGTACTATTTGCGCCGCTGTATATCAGCAATTATTGCCTAAATGCCTGCGATTACTGTGGTTATAATTGCCACAACAATGACATGTCGCGCCGCAAGCTGACCATGGACGAGATTGCTGAAGAAGTGCGCATTCTCGAAAGAATGGGTCACAAGCGCATTGCGCTGGAAACAGGGGAGCATCCCGTAATCTGCCCTATAGATTATGTGATTGAGGCCATGGAAACCATTTACCGGGTCCAGGATAACAACGGCGCAATTCGCAGGATTAATGTAAACATTGCCGCAACCACGGTGGAAGATTATCGCAAGCTCAAAGCGGCAGGCATCGGCACGTACGTATTATTCCAAGAAACATATCATCACGAAACCTACCAGAAAGTGCACAAACAGGGGCCAAAATCCGATTACCTCTGGCATTTGACGGCCATGGACCGGGCAATGGAGGCCGGGATTGACGACGTAGGTCTTGGGGTTCTGTTTGGACTTTACGATTACCGGTTCGACGTGATGGGATTGATAATGCATGCCCGGCACCTGGAAAGCGTCTTCGGTGTGGGCCCGCATACTATTTCCTTTCCACGGTTGCGGCCGGCGGAAGGCGTTAGCCTGAAAAATTTCCCATACCTTGTTGCTGATCAAGATTTTCGTAAAATTATTGCAGTTTTGCGGCTGGCCGTTCCTTACACCGGAATGATTCTTTCAACCCGCGAGAGGCCTGGATTCCGCGACGAACTGCTGGAACTCGGCATCAGCCAGATAAGTTCGGGCTCCTGCACCGGGGTGGGGGGCTACAAGCTGGAAGCGCAAGGTAAGAAAAGCCAAAATACCGCCCAATTTGTTATCGAAGACGAAAGGACGCCGCAGGAAATGCTCTACAGCCTCTGCCAGAGCGGGTATATTCCCAGCTACTGCACAGCATGCTACCGCAGCGGGCGAACAGGGGATCGCTTCATGGCCCTGGCCAAATCGGGCGAGATCGGCAACGTCTGCCAGCCCAACGCCATCCTGACATTCAAGGAATTCCTCGTAGACTACGCAAGCCCTGAGTTACGGGCTATTGGCGAAAAAACCATTGAGGCGCACTTGAATTTGATCGAAAACAGAACAGTTCGTGACAAAACCGTGGAAAGACTGCAGGCCATCGAGCAAGGCCAGCGCGATCTTTATTTTTGAGGTGAATAAACATGCTAGAAACGCCCAAAGCAAACCGGCTGCATATAGCCATTTTCGGAATGCGAAATGCCGGAAAATCAAGCCTGATCAACGCTTTAACCAATCAACCCATCGCGCTTGTCTCTGACATACCGGGAACTACGACCGATCCTGTTTTCAAGGCCATGGAGATACTTCCTATTGGTCCCTGCATGATCATTGACACGGCGGGAATAGATGACGAAGGGCTGCTTGGAGAACTTAGGATAAAAAAGACGTATGAAGTATTGAACCAGACGGATCTGGCCCTTCTGGTGGTTGATCCCATTCTTGGGATAACCCGATACGTCCATGAACTAAAAAAGGCCCTGGAGGCAAAAAAAATTCCCGTTATCGGGGTGTTCAATAAGGCCGACCTTGCTGGAACTTTGAACGGCCAACTTAAACAAATGGAAAACGAGTTGGGCCTTCCGCTGGTCGAAGTGAGCGTTAAGACCGGCGCGGGAATTGACCGGCTAAAGGAAGAGATAATTCGCCTGGCCCCCTTTGAGTTTGAGAAACCATACATTGTAGGCGATTTGATCAATCCAGGCGATGTGTGCCTGCTGGTGGTACCCATAGACCTGGCAGCCCCCAAGGGAAGGCTGATCCTTCCTCAAGTCCAGACCCTAAGAGACATCCTGGACAGCAATGCCGTGGGGATAGTTGTGAAAGAGACGGAACTTGCTGAAACCTTGAACCAGCTCAATAAAAAGCCGCGACTGGTTATTACCGATTCACAGGCCTTTTCGAAAGTGGCTACGGATACCCCAGACGATGTGTTGATGACATCATTTTCCATTCTCTTTGCCCGCTTCAAGGCTGACTTGGCGGAAATGGTAAGCGGGATAAAGGGAGTAAAAAGGCTTAAATCTGGTGATAGAGTTTTAATTTCGGAAGCCTGCACACACCATGTTCAGGCCGACGACATCGGACGGGTAAAAATCCCGCGCCTGCTTCGCCAGTACGTGGGTGGAGAACTGGACTTTCAATGGTCAAGCGGCACTGGCTACCCGGAAAACCTGGAAACTTTCAAACTTGTTGTTCACTGCGGGGGCTGCATGATCAACCGCCGTCAGATGATATACCGCATCCAGCAAGCTAGGAATAAGGGAATATCAGTAGTAAATTACGGTATCCTGCTGGCCTTTTTACACGGCATTCTGGACAGGGCGCTCAAGCCCTTCGGGTCAGCTTACAAGGTCTTTAAAGAAGAGTGTGTATAAACCGAGCTTTACAAAAGCGAACAATTGTTCTATTATTATGATGAAAGGTTTGACGCACAAAAGGGAGGTAAAAATGCGAACCGGTATCGCCAGTATTCCCCTTCATGGGGGACACTGCCCGCCCTGGCTTTTTGAAAAGATGAAGAAGCTGGGAACGGCCATAATCCAGGTAATCGTTTATGAATACGGGACAGCAGAGGTGCTGACCAGGTTGTCTGACCCTGTCTGGTTTCAGACCCTGGGCTCCGTACTCGGCTTTGACTGGCATTCTTCCGGTTTGACCACTGTACTCTGCGGGGCTTTAAAAGAAGGAGTCGTTGAAATGCAAGGAGAACTGGGCCTCTTTTTTGCCGGAGGAAAGGGGAGAACCTCGCGCCAGACCCCGCAGGAAATCGCGGAAGCAGGAGAAAAATACGGGCTGCCCGGTAGTTACGAGGTGCTCCAGCGGGCAAGCCGTATGGTGGCTAAAGTAGACTCTGCCGCCGTACAGGACGGCTACCAGTTGTATCACCATTTCTTCGCTTTCGATAAAAACGGAAGATGGGCCGTCGTCCAGCAGGGCATGAATGAAGCCAATCGCTATGCGCGCAGGTATCACTGGTTGAGCGATAATGTAAAGAGCTTCGTCGAAGAACCACACACCGGTATTTGCGGAACTCGGGAAAAAGAGGTGTTGAATCTCGTTTCCCAGGAAAATAGTAAGTTAAGAACAGCATCGGTCGAACTATGCAGCGAGAAACCGGAAAAGTTGATAAAATTAATAATGCCCGCGGGGCATGACATTCCTCGCCAGGCTTACTTGAATAAAATTTTATACAAGCTGTATGAAAGGCCGCCACAATATTACGAAACCCTGCTGGAGACACCCGGCGTTGGAGCCAGCACTTTAAGGGCTCTGGTCATGGTAGCAGAGGCAACTCACGGTGTCAAACCTTCCTATCAAGACCCTGTCCGCTATGCATTTGCCCACGGCGGGAAAGACGGGTTCCCTTTCCCCGTCCAGCGTAAAGATTACGAGTATTCAATTGAAGTATTAGAAAAAGCCGTCCAGAAAGCTAAAATGGGCTGCAGCGATAGGCTCGCCGCCTTAAGAAGGTTAGCTTACTTTCAACAAAATGCTTGAACGAAAATTATAGTTTTTAAATACTTATATTAAGGATGTGGAAGCACTTGCACGAGAAAATAAAACTTTTTATTATTGTTGTTTTGATCCTGGTTATTTTGTTCATATTCCCCATTTTTTTGAGCGGTATTGAAAATTATGCCCTGAATTTTGCAATTAGAAGCCTGTTAATTCTCATTGTCGTTTACCTCATTCTTATTATGTTGAAATATTTAAGAAAATAGAACTGATTCAAGGAATCCTGTTTTCGCAAGGAACTGCCGTCTGGCATTTTCCGCAACCGTAACGCGGTGCGAATCTTGCCCCTGCGTCCTCGTGGGCAAATTGGGCGCAGGGGGGGTTTTCTTTTCCTTTTTCCATGGATATTGCCTCAACAGGGCAGCGGGAAATACAAACCCCGCATTTCTTGCAGTATTCGTAGATGTCTTTATAAGGACGCGGAGTTGGTTCGAGTTTCAAGCTGGTTATCACGCTCCCATACCTGCCGGCGCATCCTTTTTTGGAAATAAGCGACCGGGTCAGACTAAATGTTCCAAGACCGGCTACAAATGCCGCATGACGTTCTGACCAGTTGCTGCTGTAGCCGCCTACCCTTTTAAAGCGAGGATCGAGGACGGGAGCCACGGCTTTACCCCCGGCCTTTTTAATTTCTTCGCATATAAACCTACGTAAAGCCTCGTTGCAGCTCTCGCCCTCAACACGTCCATAAACCCACTCCAGAGCTGGATACCCTTTACCATAATTGGCCTTGCGTACTGCAGGCGAAAAAGGGAGAAAATAACATATTACCGTGCGCGCCTCAGGAAGCCATTCTTGAGGGGTAAGGTGGTGGGGACCTATTACCTCAGGTTCCTTCAATTTTATGAATAGTGGATCATCTGCCGACGCTGCAGCAAAAATAGGCGCATCCCAAATGACCATATTCCGCAATTCTTTAACAATGTTCAACGGGCTAGAGGCAATGAATTGTTCAGATATCTTCGAAACATGGATTAAATCAAACATGTTATTACCCTCCAGTAATAAATTGTTTATTAATATAACAATTTAATAATATTCTTGCAGAAACAAAAAAATCCTTCTTCTAAATCTGGCGAAGGAAGGGGAAGCTGAAAATATCTGTTTAATATATAAATATTAAACGGATTAATTATTTTGCCGCCCTATGAAATAAAAACAAGAAGCGTGTCGAAACCGCTTGCTTATACAAAAACACGCCTAACCCGTTATTTTTATTAAAATTATTTATTGAATAATAAGAAGAAGCAGGCCAGGCCGGTAAAAAATACGTAAAAAACCATCAGGATAAGCCAACCTCCTAAGCCGGAGCATTTATAATCTCTCAATACTTTACGGCTGGGGGAGGGAGGAGCGGACTTTAATAGTGAACCAAAATGTTCATCCACTGTACTATCTTCATTGCTTTCTTCTGTCTTTACTGAACCGTTGGCCAATTGATTTTCTCTTATTTTTTTAAAACTCGAATTAGTAATTAACAAAGCATTCCAAACAAGGTTATCACCGGTCAACCGCTCAGAATAATATATTCTTGAACATTCCAGGGCTGCCTTATAGATGGCATTGCGGTATATCTCGTTACCTTCTCGCTTTTTTACCAGGTATTTCAGCAAAATCAACACCGAACTTATGGCGTAATACTCTATCCCTTTTCCGAAAACGTCAAAAACTTCCGGCTTCAGCTCGAAAATAATATCTTGACCATACGTTAAATTGGCAAAAATAATTTCCTCTCCTGGTGAACCCTGGTACTCCATAAGCTTCGCCACGTTAGGATAATCGTTATTCGTTAGAAGGGGAAGAGGTTTGAAGGCCCCGGACAAAATAGCCGCCAGCGAATTGGCGCCTTCATAATCTCTGCCTAAATTCCACATCACCCGCAGGGTAAAAAAGCAAAAAAGGAGGATCTCGCCAAACATTTCATCGCTGTCATACTGGTTGTATTTTAATATAACAGAAGCGGCGTCTGGCCGGTGGTAATGAATTTCCAAATTCAAGACCTTGTCCAAAGAAGCCACGTCTCCTTGAAGAAGAGATTTGTTTCCTAAATATTATTTTAACTAGACTTTTTTAATGACGCAAACGAAAATATCTGAAGATTACAGAGTAGTTTTTATACCCAGACCCGAACCTGTATTTTTGACATTGCTCCAACCTATTGTAACAGGTGGTTCTGTGGTTCTATCGTAGGTGTTTTAGAGGCTGCCTGTCCTAATTATTAATTAAATTAGGGACCTAAACTTCAAAAAACAGCATATATGATTTATAATATTTATTAGTAAAATCTAATGACAGAATTTTTGTCGTTATACTATATTTTTGAATCTGAACAAAAAGAGGCGATGGATAATGGAAAAAAACAAATCGTATGTTGCCCACGCTGCGACCGACGTTTATGATCAGGATGGATGCCTGCTTTTGGCTAAAGGAAAACCGGTAACTGAAAGTTTGTTAAAATTGTTAGCAAAAAGGAATATTGATATAAAAATGATTATTTCTGAAGAGACCGAAGGAAAAAATAATAACGAGAAAAACCTGGAAAAGACGTTGAATGAAAATGTACAAGAATTTTTATTAAAAATAAAGGGTATAGATCAGTTTTTTTATAAAAAGGTACCAGAACTAATCGAAAAAATAATGATTAACATCAGGGAAAATCATTATTTTAATATATTACTAAATATTTTATGTGATAGGATTAAATGGGTTTATTCTCATTCAATTAACGTTTCTCTTTTATCCTCTTTTATCGGCTATAAATTGTGTTTATCAGAAAACGATGTTGAGAAAATTGCTATTGGTTCTTTATTCCATGATATTGGACAAATCTTAATACCATCGGAAATATTAAACAAATCATCCGCATTAACTAAAAATGAGTGTGAAATAATAAAGATGCATCCACATTTAGGATTTGATTAAAAATACAAATCTGGATAAATCAGTACCACTCATTGCAAAGCAACACCATGAACGCCTTGACGGAACAGGTTATCCGTATGGGTTGCTTATTGATAAAATACACATCTATTCGCAAATTGTTATGGCCGCAGACGTTTTTGACGCCCTAACAACTTCAAGACCTTATAGAGGCCCGTTCAGCATAATAGATTCCTTGGAAATAATACAAAAAGGCAGGGGTAATAAGTTTAACAATGAGGTAATAGACGCATTATGTGATTTGTTTTCATATACTTATAAGGTTGATCATAAAAATGGTCATTAGACATTTTAATAAATAACAAGAATTTAACGATGCAGCCAAAATTATATTCAAAGTTTACATAATGTCCATTATCGGAAGTTAATTATTGTCTAAAAAGTCGCTTGGCAGGGCGACTTTTTCTGTATTTGGCGGCTTCTTTTTCATCGGTAATAACGCGTATAATTTTTATTGCCCGGTAATCAGCTTCATCAAGGCATTTGCAGCAGTCATTGCACAGTTTTTCCGGATCAAGGTCGCAGTAAAGGCACTCTTTGCAATCATCGCATATCTTTCTTTCGTCAAGCTGGCATATTTTATTGGCCACGATATCAGCTCGTTTCTTCACGCTTATGTTTAATTCCTTGCGCTTTAATTATATATCACCTTATACTGCGCTGTACAGGCTTGATTTTTCTAGTCTCACTCATAGACAGGTAAAATGATGCGCTGACCGGGCTGAAGGACACTGTTATCGAGGTGGTTGTATTTTTCGATTATGTAGATATACTGGCGAAGGTCCATTTTGTTGTTGTCATATTTTTCCGCTATTTTCCATAGTGAATCTCCCTTTTTAACAACGACTGTAACATAATTTAGCGGTTCGTGAGCCTCGGTTTTTAACGGTTTCATGATTTGGCAAAAAATAACTAGAAACACGAACAGCAAGCAGCATATGGCTGCAATGTTTTGCCTGCGCGCTTTGAAAACTATTTTTCGCTGCAAGATCATTCACCCCAAACACATGTTCTATACTTAAATATACAGAACATGTGTTTGTTTGTCAACTCTTTTTTAGAAAAAACGAACAAATGTTTGCGTTTTCTGCAGGATATGGTATAATTTTGTATGAGATAATCATGTTTTTGGAGGGAAAGCCATGTTCGAAGACCTTTCCAGCCGGCAAATAGCGATTCTTGAATTCATTAAAAAGGAAATAAAGACGAAGGGTTACCCCCCTGCTGTGCGCGAAATTGGAGAAGCAGTAGGTTTAAACTCCAGTTCTACGGTTCATAACCACCTAAACCAGCTCGAAAGTAAAGGATATATTAAAAGGGACCCCACAAAACCGCGGGCGATAGAAATACTGGACAGGCATTTCAGGCCGAATAAGGATGTGGTTGAAGTGCCGCTGGTGGGAAGGGTTACGGCAGGGGCGCCCATTTTGGCAGTGGAAAACATTGAAGAGACTTTTCCTTTACCGTCGGAATTTGTTGATTCAAGCGAAACGTTCATGCTTAGGGTCCAGGGTGACAGCATGGTAAATGCCGGGATATTGGACGGCGACCTCGTTATCATCAGGAAACAGGATACCGCCAGGAATGGCGATATTGTTGTCGCCCTGCTTGACGACGAAGCGACAGTTAAACGGTTTTTTAAAGAAGACCGGTATATACGCCTGCAGCCGGAAAATGAAAACTACGAGCCGATAATCACGCAGGATTTAAGGATACTGGGCAAGGTGGTCGGCTTAATGAGGAAATATTAAATTTCTACCCCGTGTAAGTGCGAACGCTCAATTTAGCCTCTTCCCTCCTTTCCAAGGCCAGTTCCACCAGCCTTTTCACCAGTTCGCCCATGGGTATGCCCGCATGCTCCCACATTTTCGGATACATGCTTATGCTGGTAAAGCCCGGCATTGTGTTTATTTCATTAATTAAGATTTGGCCGGTATCTTTTACGATAAAGAAATCTATCCTGGCCAGTCCTGCGCAATCAATTGCCTTGTATGCGGCCAGGGCGATCTCCTGGATCATCTTTACCTGGTCGTCCGACAACCTGGCCGGTATATGAAGTTCCGAACGGTCGTCAACGTATTTGGCGTTATAATCGTAGAATTCATTGCAGGGAACGATTTCGCCGGGAATAGAGGCAAGGGGGTCTTCGTTGCCCAAAACGCTTATCTCTATTTCCCTGGCGTTGACGCCCTTTTCCACAATCACCTTCCGGTCGTATTGCGCTGCCAAGACAAGAGCCCTATCCAGTTCATTCCTGTTTTTGGCCTTGGAAATGCCCACACTGGAGCCGAGATTGGCCGGTTTAACAAAGCACGGGTAACCAAGCCCGTTTTCTATTTTGTCGATCACTTCCTCCCGCCGCTCCCTGATTTCTTTTCTTAAGAATCCAATATACGGCACTTGCGGAAGACCGGCATGGGCAAATACCGCTTTCATCATCAACTTATCCATTCCCAGCGCAGACGCAAGCACGCCCCCACCGACATAAGGCACCTCCGCCATTTCCAGCAATCCCTGGACCGTACCGTCTTCGCCAAAAGTGCCGTGCAAAACCGGGAAAAACACATGAACCCTGGATATTGGCTCAAGGTCCGGCAGGCTGTAAATCGTACCGCCGCTCTGCGGGTTTGGCAAAATCGTTACAGCCTTCTTTTCATATTTTTCCGGGGTAAAAACCGGGATCTCATCTATTTTGACAGGTCCGCACCACTGGCCGTCCTTGGCTATACCCACTGGAAACACTTCAAACGAACCGGTCAAAGCCTTGGCCACCGAAAAAGCTGAATTCCGGGACACCTCATGTTCACCGGAGCGCCCCCCGAAAAGCACCGCCACCTTTAACCTAGGCAATTTTCAACACCACCTTCCTTGCTTTCTTTACTATTCTATGATTAATTTGCCTCCTTATGATGTTTTCGTGCCTTTTCCATTTCCTGCGCTGCCAAGGCCAGCCCGATTTTGACATGGCCCAGGGAAAGCCCGCCCTGCAGGTAAATATTGTACGGCGGCTGCGCAGGCCCATCAGCGCTCAATTCGATTGACGAACCCTGCACAAAGGTGCCACCAGCCATTATTATCTCGTGTTCATAACCTGGCAAGGGCGCTGGTTCGGGGGAAACATGCGAATCAAGCGGCGAAGCTTTTTGTATGCCCCTGGCGAAGGCCTTCATCAATTCTTTGTCATCCAGGCACACTGCCTGGATGATATCCGTCCGCTGCTCATCATATGCCGGCAAGACCTTATAACCGAGCAGCTGGAAAAACCTTGCCGCCAATACGGCTCCTTTCAACGCTTCGCCGACCACCAGGGGCGCCAGGAACAGCCCCTGGAACGCGCTCCGGTTAAAATTCAGGCTTGCTCCCACGTCCATTCCGATGCCGGGCGCAGTCAGTCTGGCCGCGGCCCGTTCGATGTATTCACGTTTTCCGGCCAGGTATCCGCCAGTCAGGGCCAGGCCGCCGCCAGGGTTCTTGATCAGCGAGCCGGCAACCAGGTCCGCTCCGGCCTCGCAGGGTTCGGACAATTCAACGAATTCGCCGTAGCAGTTATCAACAAAGCAGATGATCTCGGGCCGCAGCGATTTTACCGCCGAGATGGCCTCGCTCAGGTCCCGAACCGAAAACGACGGTCTCCAGCAGTAACCACGGGAACGTTGGAAAAATACCATCCTGGTGCGGAAGGTAATACTTTCTCTCAACTTGTCCAGGTCAATTTTCCCGTCCGGCCTTAATGGCACTTCCTTGTAATTCACTCCGTACCCGGCCAGCGAACCCTCCTCCCCTCCTTCGCCGATTACTTTGAGCAGGGTATCGTAAGGTCTGCCGGTTGCCGAGACCAGTTCATCGCCTTGTTTCAGGTTTCCCAGCATCCCCAGGGCAATCGCATGGGTCCCCGAAACAATCTGCAGGCGGGTGATGGCTTTTTCGGCCCGGAAAACATCGGCAAAAATTCTTTCCAGCACATCGCGGCCGGAATCGCCATACCCGTAACCGGTAGACCCGTTCAAGTGGAAATCGGCAACACCATTTTTTTGAAAGCAGCGCAGCACTTTAAACTGGTTGCATTCAACCGTACCCGATATTTCCCGAAAAAATGGCTCACAGTCCCTTTCCGCCCTTTCCAACAGCGATTGTATCTGATCCTCAACGCCATAAGCTTCCTGCAGGCCCTTTAAAAAAAACGTCATGTTATCCCCTTTCCCTCAGTTTTTCATCTTTTAGCCCCTGTTTGCCTTTTTCCGGCACCAAAAGAACCAACCCCATTCCGGCAAGGATTATTGCGCTTCCTGCCAGAATCGCCGGCTGAAGTGATCCTGTGAGGTCGCTGAGATAACCGGAAACTACCGGAGCAATAACGGCAGAGGTCATGATTGCGCTGTTGTGCAGGCCTGCCGCCGCGCCCATGCAGCCGGGATAGCGCAGGTTGACGATATCCGCCACCCAGGCTATCATCACCGGACAAAACGCCGAGTTGGCAAAAAGCCCGTAAACCAAAAACACCCCTATGACCCCTGCTGCGCTTTTTACCAATGATAACAGGCAAAGGCTTACTGCTGCAAAAGGCATGATCATCAGGGCGACACGCTTCCTTCCCACCCTGTCGGACAACCTCCCCCAAAAAAGTCCGGCAGGTACGGCTGTCAGTGCCGTAAGTCCCGTAAAAAGGCCTGCCTGCACCATTGAAAAGCTTCGTTCGACTTGAAGAAAAGTCGGCCCCCAGGAAACTGCGACCCAAAAGCCGTATAAGGCTGTAAACGTAGCAAGGTTTATTAACCAGATCTGCTTGTCCAGCAGGATGTTCCTGTACTGCTCCCAGCCAGCCTGAACGCCCCCGCTTGTGTTGGGGATTTTTAAATAGAATAGCATCACCAGGGCAAAGGTCGGCAAACTCATCAAGATAAAGGGCGCCCTGAACGAATTCATGGCTTCATAAACAAGCCCGCTAAACGCCAACCCCGCGAGCAGGCCAAAAGCCATCCCAACGCCAATAATCGACGAACTAATACCCCTCCGTCCTGGTTCAACCACCTGGAACATCGTTCCGTAGGCAGAAGTGTAATAACCGCCGGCTCCAAATCCATGCAGGGCGACAAACAAGAGCAGAAGCGGGTAACTGATCCCCAGCGTGCCCAGGCCGAACAGTCCGAGCGCGGATATGAAAATCATCACCAGCAGCACCTTTTTTCGTCCCACCAGGTCTCCAATGACCCCCGCTGGTATTTGCATAATTACATATAATAAAAAGTAAGCGCTGGTTAGTGCGCCGGCCTGGGTTGAAGTCAAGCCAATCTCTTGAGCAATAACCGAAAGCAATGGATAAAGGCAGGTCCTATCTGCGTAAATAACAGCCCAACCTAATACCAGCGCTGCTAACATGATGAGCCTTCTCTCTTATAATTTCTCTTTAAATTTATACAAAGATGAAATTATTTTTATGGCGGGAGCGTGTGGGAATCGAACCCACCCAGCGAAGGATCGCTTCGCCGCACTGGTTTTGAAGACCAGGCGCAACACCAGTCACAATCCGCCCCCGTAAAAGCGGCAAAACTAACTGTTTGGATCGGCCTTTAATCGTAAGCGCATGCCTTTTGTCCGGACATCGCCTGTTCTTGACGTGTATTTGGCTGCATCCAGAAATTCCAATAGCGGCACGGCAATTTTGCGGGAGGTGTTCAGATAATCCCTAAACTGCGCCACCGTTAATTCGTTTTCCTCTTCAAACCACTCAGCCAGTTTGTTTATCAAGTCATTAAATAGGCTGTGCCAAAGATACAAATCGCCGCCGATGCTTATTAACTTTTGGGATCGGATCAGATACTGCAAGAGCTGGCTGCCGCTCTTCTCATCGATTCCAGCCTGTCGCAGCACTTCGCTCCAGTCAGGTATCTGCCATTTTTTAGCGGTGTAAATCCCGCCTGTTTGTTCAATCCATTTGGTCCATTTTGCGTCCAAGGCATGCTGGTACCCGTAGGGAGAAACGTAATTATTGTCTACCAGTTTGTATTTATGGGCTTTTATCCAATAGCCCAGCAATGCGTTAAACTCTTTCGTCGACCAATTGGGCCAATACTTGGCCCGCAGTGCTTCTTTGTTCACGCCGGGCTCCAGCGGGTTCATTTCCCTGTTGAGGCTGATTTCCCTGGCGATGTTTCTTTCCCAGGCAGTTATTGTTTGGGGGTCAATAAAGGCCTGCTCATCCCCCGGCTGACAAACGACGACCTCGTCTTTTTGTGCCAAGGAAAGCAGGATGCCCTCCACCTTATCCTTTTCCATATTCATATACCGGCATATTTCTTCAATGCTGCAAAAGCCCTTTTTCTCCTCGATAAAAAGCTTGACGACACCCGCTTTGTCTCCTGAAGCCTTCATCCGCAGCCTGTTCACCAGATCTTTTTCTTTTCTGCCGTGCTTGGCGGCTCTGGGTTCCAGTACCTTGCCGCCGCCGATGGTCGTAACCGGAGAGTAGCTCCGCATGATATAACGGTCCTCTCTAACCACGGCTGACGGTTCTTCCAGCACCAGTTGAATAAAGGCCTCGTCTCCGGGCGCTATTTCTTCCCGATCCAAAGGCATTATCCGGGCCAACGTTTCTTTGGTGCCCTGGTGAAAGCGGACGCGGGTCATCCTTTTCAAAACCACGGGAGAGCTTTCCAGCAGCTTGCAGGTGGCATCCAGGCGGGTGGTCGGGACCAGCCAGCCGGGCGTTGACAGCACATCTCCCCTGGCAAGCTCTGTTACCTCAACGCCGCCGATGTTTACCGCCACCCGCTGTCCCTTGACCGCTTTTTTAACGGGTCTGTGATGCACCTGGATATTCCTGACGCGGGCAATTTTTCCTTTGGCTGCGACCTCCAGGGCATCGCCGGCCTGAATCTCCCCGTCAAACAACGTGCCCGTGACCACCGTGCCGAAGCCCTTGACGCTGAATACCCTGTCAATAGGCAGCCTGGCATAGGCAGGGCCGTTGCCGCCGCTGCCAGTCTCCTTTTCAATGGTCTCAATCAGCGCAACCAGTTGATCAAGCCCCTCTTTGGTTGCCGCTGAAGTTTTTACCACAGGCGCACCCTGATACCCTGTGTTTTTTAACAATTCTTCAATATCATCAACGACCAGTTCGATAATGGCGGGTTCAGCCAGGTCTGTTTTGGTGACGACGACTATCAGCTTATTGATCTCCAAAAGCCTGAGTATATCCAGGTGCTCTTTGGTTTGAGGCATGATTCCTTCCTCGGCCGATACCACCAGCAAGGCCAAGTCTATGCCCGCAACCCCGGCCAGCATGTTTTTCACAAACTTCTCATGGCCCGGCACATCGATGAAGGCGACCTCCTTGCCAGACGGAAGCACCATGTGGGCAAAACCCAGCTCTATGGTTATGCCCCGTTCTTTTTCTTCCTTCAGACGGTCGGTGTCAATGCCGGTTAAGGCCTTCACCAGCGAAGTCTTCCCGTGGTCGATGTGTCCAGCCGTCCCGATTATCATATACGACATGACGCTTGGCTCAGCCCTCTTCTCAGACCTTTATTTTGATTTTATATTGTCTTCAGCCTTTCTACAATATCTAAAAATCTGTATTGCTATTCTTTCTTCAGCAGCAATTCATAATAAACATATATTAAAATAAAAATTATCATTGATAATGAAGAATATAAATACATGGTCGAGTAGTTTGTCTTTTCGGCTATAAAGCCCAACAAGACAGAACCGCCGCCTATGCCAAGGTCATAGGTGTTATAGAAGGTGGCATTTGCCAGCCCTCGGCGTTCGGGTTTAACCCGGTTTATCATCCAGGCTTGAAGATATGGCAAAAGCGCCCCTACGCCAAATCCATACAACAATGCGGATGCTATTAAGGTAACAGAAGATTTGGCTTGCGATAAAACGATTAAACCAATAAGCAGAATGAATGCTCCAGGCAAAAGAACCCAAAAATATCCTCGGCGGTCACAAATCCTGCCGCCCAGAATCCGGCTGATAAACACAGCCAAGGTATTGAACAAAAAGAACCAGCCTATATTAACTATTCTCAGCTCTTTACCGTACAGCGAAATGAAACTCACCACACCACCTGTGCAAATGCCTGTCAACAAGGCTAGAAATGAAGGAAAGAGGGCTTGACGTTCCATAATCTTGCTTAACAGTGAATCGTCTGAGTTTTTTTCTTCAACTGCTGTAAGCGTGTCTGGTTTGAAGAAGAACTTAATGCATATAAAAGAAATGACAAGGCATAAAGCTGTTACCATAAAAAGAAGGGTAAAACCGCTGCTTTTGACCAGTTCTACCCCCAGTATTGGTGCAATTGACATGGAAATTGTCGTGCACAAGCCGTAATACCCCATCCCTTCCCCCCGGCGGGAAGCGGGTATGATGTCGGCCGCCAAAGTGGCATACAAAGTGGTGGATATCCCAAACCCAAGGCCGTGAATTGTCCGTGTTAACAGAGCCAGAGTTACATTCGTGGCAAAATTATAACCAGCAGCCGCTACAAAACAGACAAATATCCCCAACAGTAAAAAGGACTTTTTGCCCAACCATTTTATTGCCATTGCCGAAAAGGGACGAATGAGGATCGCCGAATAAGTGAATGAACCCACTACCAGCCCTATCTGCGCCTCAGTAGCTCCAAACCCTGAAATCAACAGAGGAAATGTGGGAAGAAGTATCTGGAATCCAAAAGAAGAAAAACCATTCGAGATGAACAGAAACAGGAAATTTTTTGTCCAGAGCGGCTGCGCTGACATTTTCAAATCCTCCTGTGTTCCCTGCGTTTCACAGAAACGACTGGGCAAGCCCGTCAATTTCAGGAGCATCCTCACCAACACAGGATTCTTATTGGTTTTTCTTGGCTTATCAATATCAAATACCTTACAGGAGCTCAAAAATACCGGCCGCACCCATGCCGCCGCCGATGCACATGGTTACCAACCCGTACTTGCCATTGTTGTCCTTCAGATAATCAAGCGCCTTGCAAGTAAGGATGACGCCGGTCGCGCCAAGGGGATGACCAAGCGCTATAGCACCGCCGTAGGGGTTGACCTTGTCCGGATTTAAGCCCAACTCCTTGATGCAGGGTATAGCCTGGGCGGCAAAGGCTTCATTGAGTTCAACGACATCCATCTCGTCCACGCTCAGACCTGCTCGCCTCATGGCCTTGGGCACGGCATGGATGGGTCCCAATCCCATGACTGTCGCATCGCAGCCGGCTACAGCAAAGCTTACCAGCCTGGCGACAGGTTTGATGCCAAGTTCAGCAGCCTTTTCACCGCTCAGGAGGACGATAAAGGCTGCTGCGTCGGACACCTGGGAAGAAGTGGCCGCAGTGACGACGCCGTCCGGTTTGAAACAGGGCTTCAGGCTGGCTAGGCTTTCCATGCTGGTGTCGGGACGGATGCCCTCGTCCTTGACTACAACCTTGTCGTTGCCTTCAGCGTCTTTAACCGTCACCGGGACAATAGAAACAAACTTGCCGCCTGTCTGCGCTGCAAAGGCCTTGCGGTGAGATTCGACCGCCATGCGGTCCATCTCTTCACGGGTGATTTTGTACCGCTCGGCAACGTTCTCGGCGGTGATGCCCATACTCATATAAGCCCCTGGGTAGTTCTCGCTCAGCCATTTGTTTTGATACTTTTCGTCATAGGGGATAAAGGTGTGCGACATGTCTTCCACTCCGCCGGCCACCACGACATCGCCTTGACCGGCCATAATAGCCCCGGCCGCGGTAGCGATGGCCTGCAGGCCGGAAGAGCAAAAACGGTTGATGGTCTGAGCGGAGACGCTGTCGGGAAGCTCTGCCCTGTTGACCACCAGCCGAGCTATGTTCATGCCTGTCTCGTTATGAGGAAAGGAACAGCCCATGATCACGTCTTCTATCTCGGCATGATCCAGTTGAGGAATGCGGGCCAGAACGCCCTTGAGGGTTTGGGCGGAATATTCGATAGGGTGGGTTTCTGCGAAGGAACCCTTTTTCGCCCGGCAGATTGCGGACCTGCCATACGCTGCGATGAAAACCTCTCTTGCCATGTATTGGTATCCTCCTTTTTAATTTGTTAGTCTTTACAAAAATTGAAACCGCTGAACACCGGCACACCCGTATATTTTTTGGGAGCCTCTTCCCCCCGCAGCACACGGAGCGCGCCGTGTGCAAGGGCTTCCATCTCAAACTCACCGGGATAGACGCGAATCGGCGCTATAAACCCCACCATTTCTTTAAGTCTGGCTACCAGGTTCGTATCATTGACGATACCTCCCGTGAGCAAAATGGCATCCACCTCCCCCCGTAGCGCCACAGCAAACGAGCCTATGCTCTTGGCGATCTGGTAGATGAAGGCTTCATAGACCAGGCGGGCATATTCATTGCCTTGAGCAATCATTTCTTTTATTTCCAGCATGTCGCTCGTCCCCAGGTGGTCAACGAAACCGCCGGATATTAAAAGGCGGTCCGACATTTCTTCCCTGGAGTATTTGCCGGAAAAGCACAACTCCATGAAGGGTATTATGGGAAGAGTCCCGGCGCGGGTGGGCGTCATCGGGCCGTCACACATGATGTTGCTGCTGGTGTCTATTGCCCGGCCCTTTTGGTGTGCCGTCACGGAAACGCCTCCGCCGATGTGGGCAATCACAAAATTGACTTCGCTGTATTGCTTCCCCATTTCCTTGGCGGCGCGGACGGCGATCTCTTTTTGGTTGAGGGCATGGAATTGGCTGCCCCGGTATATGTCCCGAAAGCCCGTTATCCTGGCTATATCCACCATTTCGTCCACATCAGGCGGATTGACGACAAAGGCCTTGCCGCCATAGGTTTTAGCCATGTCAGCCACTAACCCCGGACCGAAAACTGCCGGGTGTTTGAGGGTTGTATTCCGGCAATGTTCGACCATCAAATCGTTGACGAGATAGACGCCGCCTTCCAGGGGCATCATGCCGCCGCCCCGCCCGGCAAAAGCATCTACCCCTTTTAAGTCGATTCCCCGGGCGGTCACCGTCTCCAGGATCGTCTCCTTGCAATGCTCAAACCGGTTTAATTCAGCGTATTTAGAAGCGGTATGTATAGCCTTGGCGCTAAAAACCTCCGTCTCGTTTTCATACATGGCCACCTTGGTGGACGTGGACCCTGGATTGATTGCAAATATTTTGTATTTTTTCATGGATGGCAATTCCTCCTGCCTGCATTCTTCATCGTTCGTGGTTGTACCGGGGAACCCTTTTTTCCACAAAGGCTTTCATGCCTTCTTTTTGGTCGCTGCTGGCAAAGGATAAGGAAAACAGGCTTCTTTCATAGAGTTTGCCACTGCTGATGTCATGGTTCAAACAGCAGCCGATCGCCATTTTGGCTAACGCCAGCGCCGCGGCAGGCTTTTCCATCAGCCGGGCTGCCATTTTCCTTGCTTCAGCCATGACTTCGCCGTCAGGAACAACCTTGTTCACAATGCCCATTTCATATGCTTCTTGACCATTTATTCTTCTGCCCAACATGATGATCTCCTTGGCTTTCACCGGGCCTATTAACCTAGTGAGCCTTTGAGTACCCCCTGCACCGGGGATTATGCCTAAACCGGTCTCTGGGAGTCCAAATACGCTGTTTTCTCCCGCAATGCGAAAATCGCAGGAAAGCGCCAGCTCAAATCCGCCGCCCAAGGCTAAACCGTTGATTGCCGCAATCACAGGTATCTTCAGGCTTTCCAGCCGGTCGTTGATTTTGTGGGCTGTTTCGGCTGTCCTTTCCGCCTCAAAAGGGGTGGCGTCCATCATTTCTACAATATCCGCGCCGGCGGCAAAGTTATTGTTGGCGCCGCCGATAATCAACACCCTGATTTTGGCGTCCTCTTCAAGCCGGTCAAGGACTTCCATCAGCTCTGAGTTCATCTGGGCGCACAGCGCGTTGTATGCTTGGGGCCTGTTCAAGGTGATTGTCGCAATCCCCGCGTCTTCCGCATAAATGATTTGCTGGTGGTTCATGATTCGCTTCACCCTTCTCGTTCAAAACCGGTTTTACCAGACATGGCCAAACGCTTTTCAGCAGAGCCATCTGCTCTCGGCCTTTATTTGTTCTGTCCCTGCATCTGCCGGTATTTCTCCAGGACTTTGCGCGGGGTGACGGTCTTCCGCCGGTAGATCGGGATATCGTCCTCGATGCCCGCCAGGTATTTCGCTATCCCTTTCAATTCTTCCAGGTCATATCTGGACATCATGGCCACCATTTCCATCTGTGGAGACCCGCCGCCATGCAGGCCCGCAACAATCTGGGCGCTGCCGAATTCAGACACGATCTGGTCTTGAATCATCCTGAAGCACCTGTGCACATTCTCAGCCGGGATCTTGGGATTGCGCATGATGTATTTGTGCAGCAATTCTCCCACGTTGTCCCCGGCATAAAAGGTGTCTTCCAACGGCAGGGTGGCAATCAACCCGCCGGCCAGGTCCGCCAGAATCCTCGCTTCGTTGTATATCTCTTCGCCCGCCAGCTTGCGCCCTGCGTTGGTTAGTATTTCATCAGGGATCATCGTTCCGGAGGGCGATCGTTCCGCCCTGTATGCGCTGGCCATGCCCGCCGCATATACCAACTCGGCAATGCCGATGATGTGGCAGATTTTTTCCCGGACATGGTCTTCTTTTTCTATGCCGTTGTATTCTGCAACCAACGCCGCCTGACTGGCAAGCACTTCTGAAGCCGCAGGCTTGCAGCCCGTGTAGGAATGCCGGTGGAAATGGGCGAACATCAGGGCCAGGAAACCAGCATACGGCGTTACCCTGCTGTCAGCCAACCCGTCCATGAAAACCCTTTCGCGCGGAACGAAGACGTCGTCGAAGATGGTCAGGGACTCCACATCGCCAACCCTGGCGACAGGCGCCTGAATCCTACCCCGCCTGGGCCGCAACCCGTGGATGCAGGCCAGCTTTACGCCCGGCCAGTCTGCCGGTACGGCGAAGGATACCGCATAGGCGTTGTCCTTTTGTCCCATAAAGCGGGTCGGGAGTACGATGATCTCGTCCACATACGGCGCTGCGGAATTGCAGGCCTTAGCTCCTCTTACCACGATCCCGTCCGGTCTCGTTTCAATGATTCTGACATACATGTCGGGGTCTTCTTGTTCATGCGGCCGCTTGGTCCTGTTGCCCTTCACGTCCGTCTGGGCGCAGTTGGCCACTATATCGTTTTCCTGTACCCAGCCCAGGTATTTCAGGAAGCTCTGGTAGTAATCGGTCCCAAGCTCGGCATCCATTTCGTAGGTCACCACCGACAAAGCGTTCAGGGCGTCGATCCCCATGCACCTTTGAATGCAGCCGCCAACCCGGTGGGACAATAGCTTCGTCATCTCCTGCTTTTTCAGCAGGTCGTCGAGGGACTGATGGATGTGCGTGAAACGGTTGATGGTTTCACCGGTGAGATGCGATGTGGCTGTGCAGACGTCCCTGTACCGCTCATCGTAAGCGCAGTCAAAAGTCTGCTTCATGCAGTAAAGCCCGCCTGCAAGCCTCGAGTCCGATCTGTCAACTACTTCTTTCCCGAGGTAGATGTTTGGTTTCATTTTCAATAACCTGTTGTAATACTGCTCATAGGTTCCTACCGGCATTTTTATCCTCTCCTGTTCACGGTGTGTTTCGCCGAACAAACTCTATTTCTGGTAATCGTACCAGCCGCGGCCGTTCTTTACCCCATAACGCCCAGCCCGCACATTCGCCTTAATGGATTGCGGGGTCGCCCACTTGGGGTCTTTGAACTCCGCAAAAAGGTATTCGCAAATGCTCGGGAAAGTGTCCAGTCCGCCGAGGTCCATCAGCGCGAAGGGGCCCATGGGATGATTGAGGCCGTGCTTGATGGCCAGGTCGATGTCTTCCTTGCTGGCGATACCTTCTTCATAAATGTGGACAGCTTCCAGCAAAAAGGCAAACAGGATGCGGTTCACAATGAAGCCCGGCGTGTCTTTTTCCAGTTTTACGGATACTTTGTCCAGCGCACCGGCCAGCTCCTTG
The DNA here is from genome assembly GCA_024655825.1 of Peptococcaceae bacterium. NCBI lineage: Bacteria > Bacillati > Bacillota > Clostridia > Eubacteriales > Peptococcaceae > Peptococcaceae bacterium. Next base: position 49,425 of record JANLFJ010000021.1, read on the forward strand.
GCTGCTGCAAAGGTCTCCTCGGAAGTGTAGTAGCCTTTGACGAGTTCCACCAGCTTCATGATGTGCACCGGGTTGAAGAAGTGCATGCCGATAACTTTGTCAGGCCGTTTGGTGGCGGCTGCCAGCGCGGTGATCGACAGGGATGAGGTGTTGGTGGCCACAATGGCCTCCGGCTTGCAGATTTCGTCCATTTTAGCCAAGGTCGACTTTTTCAGTTCCATGTCCTCGGCCAGAGCTTCGATGACTATGTCGCAGTCCGCGCATTCCTCCAGCCGGTCAGTGGTGTTGATGTTGGCCAAAGCGGCCGCTTTTTGTTCTTCGGTCATGACACCCTTGGCGATGCTCTTGTCCATGGCCGCGCCCATCCGCTCCACCACGGCCTTTACCTTCGCCAGCGACCTGCCGTACAGCATGACTTGAAAGCCTTTCGCGGCCGCATGCTGGGCAATGCCGCTACCCATCTGCCCTTGGCCCAATACCGCAATTTTTTTGATGCTCATGTCGGTATCCTCCCCGTTTGTTTATTTTTCCTTTAACCGCCTCTCGTCTGGCCACCGTCAATTACGTTAATTACAATAACTGCCATTCGCTCATTATCCTTCCTCTTCCCCGGCAGTAGCCGCCTTAGGCGGTTTCAGCATCATAACCAGGGCCAGCGATATTACCAGCAGACATGCGGCTATAAGGTACGCCGCATGGTATGACTTGGTCAAATCCACAACATACCCGGCCATGATTGGCCCGATGACCCCAGCCACCCCCCAGGCTGAAAACACTATCCCGTAATTCACCCCGCCATTTTTCATTCCATAGTAATCAAACGTAAGCGCGGGAAAGATGGCCAGCAATGAGCCGTAACAAGTCCCGGCAATCGCTATGCCTAGGACCAGCCAGGCGGCGGTGGTATAGTATTTAAACAACAGCATGTTCGCAGCCTGAAACGCAAACACCAATAACAACGCCGTTCGGCGCCCAACCCGGTCGGAGATTAATCCCCCTACAACCCGGCCGCCGGCGTTGAATATGGCCAACATGGCCACAAAGGCAAAAGCCCAGTCAATGTCGGCCTGTACCTTGGCTATTAAGGCAATATGCCCGATGATCATTAAACCTGCCAGGGCTCCACAGGCAAGCATCCCCCAAATCAGCCAAAATTGCACGGTTTTGCTCATTTCCAGCGGCGTGAAATCACGCTTGGAGGCGACGCCATCTGCCCCTGCCTGTTCTGGCATGCCTGGAGGAATATAGCCTGCCGGCGGGTTGGCCAAAAACTGGGATAAGACCAGGATAACCGCGCCAAAAACCAGCCCCTCGATTAAAAAAGTCTGCTTGACGCCGAAGCTGTTGACAAAATACTGGGTCATGGGCGCTACATAAACCGGCGCCAACCCCACCCCACCAACCACCAAGCCGCTGATAAAGCCTCGCTTCTGCGGCGGGAACCACTTGACAGCCGATGGCGTGGTGGCGCCGTATCCCAATCCGATGCCGGACCCAGCTATTATCCCAAATCCAACGATAAGGATGGCTGTGGAGCTTGTAAACCCACAGATAATCAATCCGGCGCCGCATAATATACCGCAGACGGTCGCGCAAAGGCGTGCCCCGAAGCGGTCCTGCAGCCTGCCCCCCGGGATGGACAACAAGGCCAGCATGGCCAGGGCGATCGTATACGGAAGCGTTGCCTGGGTCTTGGTAAACCCCAGCTCTTTTACGAGGGCGGCCGCATACACGCTCCAGCTGTAGAGCATCCCGCACGCCAGATTGATCCCAACTGCGCACCCGGTTACCAGCCACCCTTTATTGCCGTGTTTCATTGTTTCATCGTTCCCCTGCCTTCGTCTTGCGCTGGGCTAGCAGGACGGCGAACGCTATGGCGTTAAGCCTCAGTTCCAGGCGGGTTGCCCGGGAAGTGAAAACAATGGGTACCTTTGCACCCATAACGATGCTCACGGTGACATAATCAGTAAAATAATCGAAGGTCTTGGCCAGCACATTGCCCACTTCCAACGAAGGTACGACGAGCAAATCTGCCCTGCCGGCGACGGGATGGGTATAACCTTTATGCCTGGCCGCTTCCTGCGACACCGCAAGGTCCAAAGAAATCGGTCCCGCTATGACGCAGCCTTGTATCTCGTTCCGCTGATTCATTTCCTCAAGCCGTCTGGCGTCAACAGTGGCCTGCATCTTTGGGTTTATCGATTCCGTCGCGCAGACAACCGCCACCTTGGGCTCCTTTATCCCAAGCAAATGCATGGTTTCAACGGCGTTTTCAATGATCTTTTTCTTGGTCTCCAGGTCGGGCAGGGGAACAAACCCTATGTCTGTTATAAACAGGAACCTGTTTTCTTTTTTTAATTCAACCGCCAGCATGGAACTGATGATCCTGTCCCCCTGCCTCAACCCGGCATCGGGATCTATGACAGCTTTCATGAAGTCCTTGGTCTCAAGCAGTCCCTTCATCAGGATGTCGGCTTTCCCGCTGGCGACAAGCCGAACTGCTTCAGCCGCGGCTTGCGCCGGCTCATTAATGTCTACGATTTCAAAAGGCGTTGGATCGATCTTTAAGTCTCCGGCAATTCTTTTGATTCCTTTTTCATCGCCGATTAAAACCGCATTGGCCAACCCCAATTGCTTGGCTGCGCTCACTGTGTTTAGAACAAGGTCATCTGCGGCCATGGCCACCGCCAGTTTTGGCGGGTTCTCGTTTTTTACGGCCTTCATCACATCCTGGATGCTCCTAATCCCTATCATGATCACATCTCCAATATGCAGTTGATGATTTGTATAGCTCCTTCTCAGCCAATGAAATCAGCAAACATATTAATTGAACGTTCAATTAATTCTAAAGCAATTCTATCACCCTCAAAAAACCCTGTCAATATCGAATTTGGGGCATAAGAAACCTGTTCTTTTCCGCCGGGATGAAAATAAACGACCTTGCTGCGCTAAGAGGGGATTTTAACTCAAAAAAAATTGAACGCTTGTTCCGGTCCTGGTAAAAACTCAAACATAAACCTTGGCCTCTTCCTTGCCTTTCAGGACCCGCAACACGC
>JANLFJ010000022.1 GCA_024655825.1 Peptococcaceae bacterium
CAACTTTACTATGGATTTGGTATTTTGCCGTAAATGGATTTGCTTCATATGTAAAATCATTCCTGCCGCCAATGACAACCCCGTCCTGGACGATAAGCATTTGAGCAGCATAATTTGTCTCTTCTGACTGCTTTACATAGACATATTTTTGATCAATTGTTAAATTGTAAACGGTGTATGTGCCAAATCTCACCGGAAGCTGGTCGGTCGTAACATACATGTACCTGGCCCCAGGTTCATTTGAACCGTAAATTATCTCGTCTGTATTGCCATAAAATTTAAACGTCTTCTCATTCATGGGAGTGCCGGCAAAAGGCGTAACCGGCTTGTCAAGCCTGGTTATATACACCGCCCTTTTGCCGCCGTTCCACTCCACGCCGGCGCCCAGGCATTCGCTGACAAACCGCAGGGGCACCATCGTCCGGTTATTGGCCAGAGCCGCCGCCGTATCAAGCGCCACATCGCTTGCGTTAACCCTTGCCTTCCTCTCCCCAATCCTCAGGCTAATGCTTTTCTCCTCCTGCCTGACTCTTACCGTTTGTTCCCGCTCGTCCCAGTCAACCTCCGCCCCCAGGTCCTGGGAAACGAACCTCACCGGCACCATCGCCCTGCCTTCGCCGTTGATGTAAGGGGCCTGGTCAGGAAAAGAAATCCTTATCCCGTCAATATAAACCTTGATCTCGTCGAATGCCCAAACTTGCGCCGGCATGGCCAGGAATAAGAAAAAAGCCAGGATTAAAGCGGTTTTTCGCAACAACTTCTCCTCACCCGTTCGGTAAAACAGTAAACTCACTCTCTCCATTAAACGCCTCACCACCCTGGCCTGGCTTTTTTCTCCAGAAATTCAAGACGCTTCTCGTGGTCATAAAAGGTGTCATCCACCGAATTCATATAACCTTTGATTTCTTCCAGGCAGTGCTCGAGCTTTTCCAGCTTACCCAACATTTCTTCAAGAACCACCGCCAATTGTTTTTCATTCATCAAGAATACTCCTTCCACTTTCTCAAATTTCTTTTCAAAACATCCGCCAATCATTGCGCATATATAAAAAACGCCCTCCATGTTTGTGTACGGAGAGACATCAGTTCACCGCTTCATCCCGGGTACCGGGCAGTACAAACGACAGTTCCTGGAGATGACTTATAAACTCGACCGGCAGTTCGGTCTCCCTGGGGCAGGCCATCGAAAAAACATAACCGCCCCAGTCAAAAGAAAAGCAGCAGTACTGGGTAAAATACTTGTAGTGGCTGATCAGGTAACCCTCATGTCCTTCCACCCGGTTGATCTCGTAAATGTGAAAAGGGGTGGTGAGGCCGGTCTTCAAAACCTTGGACAGGGCCTCTTTCGCCGTCCAAAATGAAGCCAGGGAGACCGCTTTGGAAAAAGGCAAGTCTTTGAGAATTTTTTTCTCTTCGCCCGTTGTCTCTTTTTCCATAACCCTGATTCTGTCCGTGCTCACCCTTTCCAGGTCAATTCCCAGCGGATAGGCCCTGGGGAAAGCGGCTGCCGCTCCCAGGTCATCGCAATGAGTTATTGCCACCTCCAGGCTCTGGACCTGGCAAGTGCCCAAAACTACGGGGTGGTTAAAAACACCCTGCTCAATGAATATTTTGTCCAATTCGGTCTCTCCGCTTAGAACAGAAAGAGCCATTTTCGCACTGTATCGTCCTAAGAGATAGTCTTTTTTCCTTTTTTCAAACTGCATTGATCCGTAGCAGCTTGCCTCTCTGGGATGTAAATACCTGACAAGGGACTTGTAATTATCGTTCTGTGATACCCAGAACAGGCAAAAAGAAGAGTCGTATTCTTTTTTTCGCCTTCTCAAAACCAGTTTATGGCAAAGTATCAGGGGTGAGCATTGAACCGGCATAAAATCATTTCGATCTCCTTCCCGCCTGTATTAAAAAACGCGCTTCAGTTCACGAGCGCTGATCCTTTTTTCGTGCGGATAACCCAGGGCATTATTAATGTATGTTACGTCGTCGATCACCACAGTGGTGTTCACATGAGTGTGCCCAAAAACATGAATGTCCGCCCCAAGACAGCGGATCTGTTTTTCCAGAAGAGCAGTTCCCAGCACTGGATATATATCACGTTTTTCAGGTGGTATATAAGACGGCATCAAGTCTATGCGCGGCAGAAAATGTGAAAACGAGATGACCCATTTGTTCCTTTTTTTCAAGTGCTCCCTGTTTATTTCGATAAAATACCTTGTTGCCTGTTTTTCATCCACGCCTGCCGGCCACCGGCAGGCGTAATAATCCGACCAAATTTCCAGGATTCTTTCGTTAGGTTCGCCGAAGCTGTAATCGTACCAGGCATATAAAGGAATTATTGAAACATCCCCGTAATCGCCCGGTTCCATCCAAACGCGGCAGCTCCTGGACACGGCCTGTACCAGTTTATGCTTTTCCAGTGAATCTATCCCCTTTCCATGTCGCACCCACAGGTCATGGTTGCCGGGAATATAATGCACTTGATAAAACCTGTTTTTCAGTTCCTGAAAGGTCTCTTCCAGGAGATTCAAATCATCGGTCACATCACCGGCCAGAATAAGAACATCTTTCCTGAATTCAGCACGCGGTAAATCATCTACCCACCGCCGGTTTTCTTTGTATTCCATATGGAGATCGGAAACAGCATATATGCGCAATTCTATATACCCTCGTAAAATTGTCTAAAAAAGTCAATAAAATAACCCGCCTGGTAAACTAATCGCTGTTTACCGCTCAACATCTGAATTAATAGACTAAACCACAGACCGCCAACGTGCCTGAACATCGATTGGCTGCCTAGTGATTATATATTTCCATATTTTGATTATATTAACTATTTCTAGACATGTCAATAATAAAACTTTGCATTATTTCTACATTATATATAATTTTTCGACATTATTCCCGTTGACATCCTTCCATATACTCCCTAGAATTATCTTAAATAACCATATATTACAATTGCATGGTGATTATCGATGGAATGGTATGTGCTCTTTGTGCAAACGGGAAAAGAGGAGATGGTCCAAAAAAGCCTGCGTTATTTTTTTGACGAATCTTTTTTGCAGCCTTTCGTGCCCAAAAGGCTGCTCCCCGAAAAACGGCTGGGAAAACTTGAATACACGTCAAAAACTCTCTTCCCCGGCTATGTTTTCATTAAGACCAACATGGATCAATCACTGTATCATAAACTGAAAAACGTCCCAGGATATTACCGTGTATTAGGCAACGGTTCTCAGTTTTCCGCAGTAACCGACGAGGAAATGGCTGTCATAAACGAACTGACACGGCATAGTGAAACCGTTGACATATCGAGGATTTACCTAATCAATTCCAGGGTTGTCGTGAAGTCAGGGCCGCTCCAAGGCCTGGAAGGCATCATACACAAAGTAGACCCCCGGAAAAGAAGGGCCAAGATATTGCTGAACCTGGCGGGAGAACCAAAGATTGTCGATGTCGGCATTGAAGTTATCACCAAAACAGTAAATGCTTATTACTATACCTTGCCCTGGTTTGAATAAACAGCCTCAATGCTTGTTCTTGTACCAAACCATTAAAAGTATAGCAACCGCTGCAATAATCAACACATACTCAAGATCGGTCATCAGCGCGATTCTAACCATTCCCATGCCGGCCAGGGTCACCAGCGCACCGGCCAGCATGACACCCGCGCAGATGGAGATCACGCTCAGGTATAAATCGAAGCCCAACAGCCAGGCGAGAATTGCTCCAGTCCAGGCTCCCGTTCCGGGTAAAGGAACAGCCACAAACAGTAAAAGACCTATGATTCCGTAATTTTGCACCTGGGACCCTTTGCGCCTAGTCCTGATCAGGATTTTCTGAAACAAGCTGTCCAGGGCCGGAAACCTCCGCAGTTTCCTGCTCAGCGGTTCCAGCAGCAGCATTAAAGGTACGACTGGCAGCAGATTGCCCAGCACGGCCAGGACAAAAGCTTTGACAGGAGCAAACCCTACAGCCAGCGCCAGGGGAATGGTAACGCGCAATTCCGTCACCGGCAGCGCTGACATAAAAAAAATCTGCCATCCTGTTACGTTCATTCATCCATTCTCCTTCACTGCTTTGATCAGTAATAATATTTATGTCAGCAGGGCTATTCTTATGGCTTCCAGCAGTTCAACGAGATACCCGGTTTGTACCCTGTCAGCCGTATCCCGTGGGGTGTGGTTGTCTACCAACCAGTTTGGGGAAAGTAACGTAAAACCAGCCATGCCTTTTTGGGCAAAAGACGCCTCGTCGCTTTTATGCCCATTGCCTTTCTCCCAGCTGACCTCCCAGCCCTGCTGCGCCAGCTTATTCAATATTTCCGCGCTCACTTCGTTCTCGCCGGCTTTCCAGCCCAGCAGCTTCTTGTCCGGGCCGAGGTTGCCAATACTGTCCAGGTTGACCAGCGCGCTTATCTTTTCCGGCGCCACGGTGGGGGTTTCGCTGAAATGGTCCGACCCCAACAAACCGGCCTCTTCCCCTCCCCAAAAAGCAAATAGTATTGTATATTTGGGTTTTTCTTCCCTCAAGGCTAGAGCGAGTTCCAGTACAACAGCAGCTCCTGAGGCGTTGTCGCTGGCGCCGGGATAAAGGTTGCCTTCCACTATCCCCAGGTGATCGTAATGCGCGCTTACTATTATTACCTCACCGGTTTTTCCCGGCAGCGCCGCCAGCACGTTTTCACTAAAGCCGGCCGGTTCTGCCGAAGATTGTCTCAAGGTCATGCGCTTGTCTGCCAGTACAGGTTCATACTTGCACACAGGAAAGGCTTGAAAGAAAGTACCTGCATCACCAGCCGGGCAAAGGCCGGCCTTTTTCAAGTGGCGGGCCAAGTAAAGAGCTGCTCCGGCCTCGCCGCGGCTGCCCACCCTTCTCCCGGCCATTTCTTTTCCAGCCAGTTGTTCCACATGTGTCATGATTCTCTGCCCAGCCGTTAAATCATCAATTCCCTTATCAGGCATTGCCTCTTCCTGGCCGCAGGAAGAGAACAAAAAAAGAAGGCATAACATGACGGCGGCTGTTTTTACTTGCTTTGGCCTCTTAAAAACAGTTTCTTCCCTCTGTTTCATTTTCTCATGATTTTTTTCTGGCGGCGGACACTTTCGCCCGTAAATTTTAGAATTTGGGAGGTGGCCAGCATTCTGTCGCTAAGCCTGTCTTCGTACATGGTACCTATCTCATTAGGCGTAAGGTTAGTGCTGATCACCCACGGTAAACGATAGTTGTTCCTTTCATCAAGGAGCAAAAGCAGCTGTTCCCGAACAAAGTCGGTAGAAGTCTCGGTGCCAAGGTCATCTATTATTAACAAATCCACGCGGTACAGGGTTTTAAGCTTCTGCTGCTGTCCCTGCTCGTCCCACTCGCGACTGAATTTATACTCGCGAATGAGGTCAAGAAGCTGTGATATTTTAATGTAAATGACGTTTATCCCGGCCTGCAAAACATAATTGGCTATCGAACTGCAAAGGTGTGTCTTCCCCGTTCCCACCGGCCCATAAAGAAACAGGTTTTCCACTGGTTGTTTTGCGCAAACCTTTTCCGCAAAAGCAACACATTTTTCCAATATCTGGCGGTGCCTCTCCTTGTCCTGGTACCATTCCAGCGAAAATGTCCCAAACGTCTGCCTTTCCTGTTCGGGAGAAAGGCCGCTTGTCTGCCAGCGCGCCTTTATTTCCTCCTGAATTCGGCACGAGCATTTCAGCCCAGGTCCAAGAAACCCCGTATCCTTGCACTTCTCGCAGTCCCACCAAACATCGTAAATGTTTTCCGGGAGATTGTTATTGGCGATGATGCTTTTTCTTTCCAGCACAAGGGACTCCTGGGTTTTAAGAATATCTTGCCTGCTCATGCCCATTTTACCATTTCCCATTTCCACCAGGACAAGTTCTAAAGACAGGCGGGCATACAACCTGCTTATTTCCTCCAAACGGGGAAACTTATTATGTAAGAGCTGAATCCTTGTCTCCCACTCCGCTATCCTTTTCTGACGCTTTAATTCCATCGACTGCAGCGCCATATTTTCACTCTCCTACAATAGGTAACCTGTATTTTCAAATATCTTCCCAGTTCCTGTGATCTATCCGGTTAATCCTTTTTTTTATTACGGCCGGCTTGGGCCCACCATTCTTTTTTTCACGCTCTCGCAGTACTGTTTCCGCATCTTTGAGATTTTTGACCCCTTTTTCATACCAGTCCTGCAAAATGGCGTCAATGTATTTGAAGTTTGGGTTATTGGTGCGGACAGTTTCTTCGGCCGCCCTAAGGATCAATTCATGACTAAATTTCCACTGGTTTTGCCATTTAAGATACATTTCTCTTTGCGGCCTGGTAACCCCTCCGTACTGGCCGATGCATTTTTTTATTTCCGCTGCCTTGTACTGTACCCAGTCCTGTTCATCCATGAAATTTATCAAACCCTGAACCGTATCAATCCCGCACTCGTAAACCCTCTTGGCAATAGGCTGGTAAGCATGAACCTGCCTGTTCCCTCGCTCAAAAGCCAGCTGCAGGAAAATCAGAATAAAATCTGAAGACCAGCCGTACTTCAAATTGAATTCCTGGATTACCTGCTTTTCTCTTAAAGTTATGGAAAGAGTGCCTCTTTCCGCATCAAGCCATTTTAAAATCTTTTCAAAGTTAAAGTCTCTCTTCTGCCTGCTTGCAGTCATATCATTCTCTTGGCTGCTTTCCTGCCAGATTGCATACAGCCTTTCCCATAAAGGCGAAAACGTGATGCTTTTTTCATCCCCTTGCCCCTGCCACCGTGCCCAGCCTTCCGCCAGGCACCATTTTATCCACCTGTCACGGGCAAGCTCTTCATAGCCCCGTCCCTCCTGGCAACGGGCCATAGCCAAAACCAAGTATCCCAGGTGCTCCGGAGGCAGGTTCAGGCGCTCCGTTTTCTCCAGCAACTGAACCGGCAGCACCACCTGCCCGCCTTCACAAATCCACCTGGTAAAGGCAGCTTGCTCCACCCGAATTCCCCCATTTCCAAGACAGATTGCATCATCTTTATGCCTGTCGTCTATTTGTGCTGGGTTTCAAGTGACTTCACAATAACGTGTACCCCATAGACAATCAAGCCGGTAAGGCTTTCCAGGTTTGTTTCCACCTTTTTTTTAACGGCACGAGCAACATCCGGCAAAAAACACCCGTAGCGCGCCGTTATTTCCAGGCGTATCTTCACTCCTTCGCCGCTCATTTCCACCTGGGCTTTCGTGACTTGCCCCACATCAGGGGTTTGTAATGCTACAATGGTTACAATCTGAGCAACCGCATGCTCTGTTATAACCAGCTTGCCGATCATGCTGAACTTCGGCCGGATGATCGACTTCTCACCTATTTTGCGACGGTTTTCGTTTTTTTTACTGAAAAAATATTTTAAAGGATCCACAAGGTAGCCGGGAAAATCCTTTTTTACCTCAACAGTAGGAACAGGAATAACATGCATACCGTATGTTTCTCGCAGTTCCCGGGCCAGTTTTATTTCGCGCTCTGTAGCCACATCCTCGATCCTGATTACCCTTGTAGGCCGGGGAATTGATAACGAATCGGTGATGCGGCAGACCATTCTTAAAGATGTGCCGAGAACCAGGACACGCTCGGGATTTTCTTCCCGCAGCCGTTTTTTTACTTCTTCGGCGTGCTCGGGATCAAGGAAGATAGCCCTCTTTACAGCCTGCAGGGCAGTAGCTTCCCTTTTAGCCGACCTTCCGGCCAGCTTGCACCCGTCCTTAATCAGCAGGCCGTCATCTATTATCGTGTCTATGCCCTCTTGATAGGCAACAATCATGGCCCGGTGGCTTTTCCCGGTACCGGTCGAACCCACCAGCGCATAAACCTCCATCCTGACACCACACCTTTTGCCGCTATTCTAACCCGCCCGCGTTTTTATTCAAACAGTGACGGCACATGCCGTAAAAAACAAGCTGGTAACTGCTGGCCATGTGGCCTTCCAGCTCAACCGGCCCTTGCCCTTCGTTAAACTCAAACGGGCTGGTTACATCAAAAACCCTGTCGCATTCCTGGCATTTAAAATGAGCATGGTTTAGCGGCTTACCGTCATACCTGCTGAACGCGCCGCCGCAGTTAAGCTCCATTATTTCACCTTCTGCCTCCAACAAGTGCAGATTGCGGTAAACCGTCCCCAAACTTATTTCCGGCAGGCGTTTTCTGGCCTGTTCATAAACCCACTCGGCGGTAGGGTGGATTCTGGTGCTGCGCAAAATCTCCAGGATTATCTTTCTTTGCCTGGTCATACGTCGTGCTTTAGGCATATCCTCACCCGGTGTACAATAAACTATTTCTGCTGGTCAACTTTGGGCAACTCAAGCTCAACGGCTTCGGCCAATATTTTCTGAATATCGGCCATAACCTGGGCCAGCCTGAATTCGGCCTGAAGAAACTCCCGCACGCTGGGGTGATATGACAGCAGCTCGCCCATCTTCTCATACTCCTGCATTTTCTCAGGAGGTATTTCCTTGCCCATCACCTGCATGGTCTGTATCTCCAGCTGCTTCATGTGAAAATCCTGCAGTATTTTAATGTTCTCAGGATTCTGGCTGACTTTTTCTTTTGCCTCCTTGAACTGCCTGTATTCCGGGCTAAACTTGATCGCCCTCGCCAGTTCGTGGGCCTTGTCATAAATCATCCTTCTCCCCCCTGTTTTTTTGCTGCTGTGCCGGTATAAGGGTCTTGCCCGATATTTGCATTTAACCGATATGTTCCCAGAGCTTTTCCACTCCATCATCAACTACATTCAACACAGGAACGCCGCAACCTGCCGACAGCTCGCTCTTTAGCTCATCCTTATCCACGTAGGCCGGCTCATAATCACGAGAAACGAAACGATACCTTGGATAAAAGGGATTAACGGTTACGGCAATCAACTTTATTCTTTTCCTTACAAAAATATGGATATCTTTGCTCTTTAATTCGTCCAGCATCCGGCATACATTCTGCGGATTCCCGGCCACCATTACTTTAATGGGATCAGGCAGGACCAGGGCTTTACCTGCCAGCTCGTCCCTTCCCCGCTCCGCGATCATTTGAAAACAGTTTTCGCTGATTACGCCATCTACAAAAACCGCTTCATCTCCCGGGGCAACCTTTCTCAGGAGTTCGGCCACCGTTGCTTCGGTCAAGAGCGATGAGGTTTTAACCTCCGGCACGCCTGGCCTCTGCCAGAAAGGCAGGCTCAATATTTTCGCCAGGGAACGAGTCTCGCCGGCCAGTTCCTGAATATTGGAAGTCCTGGCCGCTCCCGTGGCCAGTATTAACCCGTCCGTTTCCACCATCGGGGCCATTCTATTGAGAGCGCCGTCTACCAGGATCAACCGGCAGCCGTGCTCACTAAGAGTCTCGTTGACCATTTTCAACTCCGAACCCTTAATTGGTCCAGCAAGCACAACCTGGCCCGGTTCTATTACGCGGCCGATGATGACCCTGCCCAGGGCGGTGCGCACCTTGGTCAAGGTCATAACCTCAATACCGGCCGACCCGGCCTGCAGGCAGCGTTCAGCAGTAGCAATAATCGTGTCTCTTTCGCAGCGGATACGCGGTTTGGGCAAGCCTGTCACGTTGTCCACCGCCTCGCCGTCGTATCCAATTCCTGTCAAACCAAGTTTTACTCTTTCCTGGTAAACCCTATCCATCAAAGCGGTCATGGTTGTTGTCTTCCCTGTGTTTTTGGCGGTTCCCGCTATCCCAATAATTTTTTTCAACAGCTCCCTGCTTTTCATATCATAAATCTTCCTATATTTCCCAGGTAATTATTTTTTTGGTTTTTCGTTAGTTGGGGCTTCATACGGCAAAGGAATATACTGTACGGACGGCCTGCGTCCGGACGGCTGCGGATAAAGCTCCATCAGGTGATATACTTCTTCCGGCAGCCCGACTTTTACCGGTATCCCCATTTTCTTTAACTCGTCAACTTTTATGGGATAGTCATGGGTCCATAAACCCTCACTGAAAATGCGGCCTATTTCACGCGACTTTTCTTCCGGCATCTCGTCCACCAGTAAATTGTAAATCGTATTTTCCATCTGGTGGATCGCTTTTTGGCTTATATCGGCCAGGATTAAAGTGGTATCATCTATATCGTTTATGTCTTTTTCTTTTGTAACCCTAAGTATCGACGCAGCCGGGTACTGACCAATCTGCGGGTCGACCGGGCCCAGGACCGCATTTTCATCCATCAGGATTTCATCCGCGGAAAGAGCCAGCAGCGTCCCTCCCGACATGGCATAATGAGGTACCATCACTGTAACCCTGGCCGGGTGCCTCTGCAAGGCGTAGGCAATCTGTTCGGAAGCAAGGACCAACCCCCCCGGGGTATGGAGAATGATGTCTATGGGCATGTTTTCGGGAGTAAGGCGAATGGCCCTCAGGATATGTTCGGAATCTTCGATGTTGATGTACCGGCTGAAAGCAAAACCTAAAAAGCTCAATGACTCCTGGCGGTGAATCATGGTAATTACCCGTGACCCACGCTTTCTCTCAATTGACCGCATCAGCCTGATTCTTTCCATTTCGAGCCGGTGTTGCTTAAGCATGGGCATAAGCGAGGTGATTATTAAAAATAAAAAAAGGAAAAATCCCCAGTCCACGGCAAACACCCTTTTCTTCATTTAATTAATCAATGTTTTGTTACTGCAGACCAAAAGCTTTCAGTTTCTTCCGGCAGTCCTGGTAGTTCGGGCAGGCTTTATTGACCAGCTGCCAAAACCGGTTGTTGTGCGAAGGCTCTTCAAGATGGCAGATCTCATGCGTCACCACATACCACAACAAGTCCAGCGGGGCGCCCACCAAACGGTGGGAAATATAAATCTGTCCTGTTTTGCGGCTGCATGTTCCCCATGTGCTGTGCTGCCGGTGAAAAGCGGCATTATCCAGGGGGAAGTTATAGTAAGCGCGGTTAATCGTTTGGGCCAAGTGCCATAAATCTTCGTCCGAACGGACCACGCCCTCCCGGTCCTCGAACCGGTAGTTCCGGGCCCAGGTCATCTTGTCGATCAGTTTATGGGTCAGCTTTTCTATGTGTTTCTCCCGTTCTTTCTGTTCAAGGCGGCTGGAGATCGCTAGATGGATCACTCCATCAATAACCTTGCCGGAAGAATTTTTTTTATTCTTGTATTCGACAATTACTCTTGGTTTATTCTCGAAATCATTCATTAAAAATCATCCCTTATTCTATCAACATCCGAGTATTTTTTCTTCCACTTGGGAACGATGGGCAGTGTTTCATACTCCTCCTTCAACAGTCCCAATATCCACAGGTCGACGTATTTTCCTTCCACAAAAGCCTGTTTGCGCATTTTACCCTCCGGGATGAATCCGAAACTGACAGCGCTTTTGCGACCCAATTCATGATTGTCGTAAATACGCAGGTAAGCCTTTTCCAGCCCAAGTTCGTAGAAAACGATGTCCAAAAGCACAATGAGGATATCAACCCCGTACCCGGCAAGCCGCATATCCCTTTCACCTATACCCAGGACCACTTCGGCGTTGCCGTTCTGGCGGTCGATACGCCTCAAACAGGCCAAACCAATAGGACGCTGGTCAATTTTTCGTAAAACGAGATAAACGACTTTTTTTGTTTTCGGGTCGCCGATATCCACCCTGGTCATCTCAATTTCCCTGCGAATGGAATCCAAATCTACGCTTTCGTACTCATCGTAGGCCATGCGGAACTCCTTATCGACATACCATCTTTGCAAAATCTCCGCATCAGAGGCTTTCAGCTGGCGTAAAACTATTTTTCTGCCTTTCCACACGCACACCCACCTCGCAGGAGCGTTTTATAGTTTTATAGTAATAATTCCACAAACTGCACTGTTTTTCCTTTCCGACCATTGTCCTATCCTCAATATTTTACGGTTGATATGATCGTTTCGCCCGGATAATTCAGGACAATCTCAGGTAATCCGATGCTTGTAGATAAAGATTCCCGAAAGTATTTTGGGAACAAAAAACGTTGACTTCTCCGGCATAACAATGCTTGAGTCGTTTATACCGGCATCGGCCACCGCCATCAATTCTTCAATGGAAACGGGATGCAGGGCCACAGCGATATCGTACTTGCCTGCATTTACAGTTTCCACCATCCTGTCCATTTCATACTCAGGGAAATAATCAAAGCGCCGTGGATCCCTGATCATCTCGCGGGTTAGGCCCAGCAGAGGGTAAAGTTCGTTTTCCAGGATGCTGCAGTCCAGCCTGCCGACGACATCATCCGGTATATGCCTGGCCTTGATGAGATAACTGCCCTTTTTCGTATACACGGCGAAATGATGCTTGGGCGGCGTGGCAAAGACCCGGAGCTCAGACAGCTTCAGTCTTTCTTTTATCTCGTCAAATTTTACCGTTCCCTTGATAACCCGGTTATAGGCCTGGATTTCCACCTGCCCGGCCTCGCAAATGTAAGCAAGACAGTGAGTCTGCCTGTTTAAAAGGGAGGCATGATACCTGTGGTGTCCATCGGCAATATACAGGGGATTCCCTTTAATCAGCGCTTTCAGCTGCTGGCTTTCCCTGCTGTCCTCTGTCAAACGATAGATACGGTTGGCAATCCCGTGGAGCTCGGAGGCCCCCTCAAAATCGGAAATAAATTGGTATTCCGGCTGGTTTAAATCTTTCACCCTTTCCAGTATTTTTCCAACCGGTGCCTTGGTTAAGAGAAAAACCGGTTCAAAGGTGTACCCGGTTTTAGCGCGCAGTTCTAGCCTGCCCCGGACCTTGTCATCAAAAGTTCTTTCATGCCTGATGATCTCGCCTTCGGCATAATCGTACACCCTGACCGCCGCCAGAACCCCTGTTCTCGTTCGCCCGGCGAACGACTGTTCGTACACATAAAAACACGGGACCTTGTCTTCTTGCAGGACCCCTTCTTTTATCAGCCTGTTGAGCACTCCAAGCGGGTCCTGTCCCAGCGTAATATGCGACAGTGCGTTCCTGTTCGCGTTCAACACCATTTCCAGCTTGCTGCCCGCTTTGATCACATCATAAGGTGGACAGGTGACACTTTTTATGCTTTCCTTCCCGGGTCTGAGCCCGGTCAAACCTTCTATCTCGGCCATTCTTCATTGACCCCTCCCGGCGGCAGCTTCGGTAAATAATCTCATGCACGTTCTACTTTACTATGACCAGCTAAAAAAGAAAAGTACCAAAATGGAGTATTTAAACCACGAATAAGATTTAGTTCGCCGCCTGCTTGTCTGTACACGCCTGCTTGTCTGTACTATTGAAAACACTTTCCGGCTGTTGTATACTTCTCATAATCACACGCCTTCTCCAGGCCAGCATTTTTTCTTCATTGAAGAGAAGGGCTTATGTATACCAGGAGGTGCAATGGCGAATGAGCATTTTAGAAACAATTAAACAAGACATCCAGGCGGTTTTTGAGCGGGACCCGGCAGTCAAGAACGTCCTGGAAGTTATACTGTGTTATCCTGGTTTTCATGCGGTCAATCTCCACCGGGTGGCCCACTGGTTCTACAACAAAAAATGGTACGTCACCGCTCGCTTCCTGTCCCAGCTTAATCGCTTTTTGACCCAAATCGAAATCCATCCCGGAGCGAAAATCGGCAAAGGGCTGTTCATAGACCACGGGTGTGGTGTAGTCATCGGGGAAACCGCGGAAATCGGAGACAATGTAACCCTTTACCAGGGAGTTACCCTGGGCGGAACTGGAAAAGAAAAAGGGAAACGCCATCCAACCATTGGGAACAACGTGGTAATCAGCACCGGAGCCAAGGTCCTGGGTTCTTTTAAAGTAGGCGACAATTCAAAAATCGGTGCGGGTTCTGTTGTCCTGAGCGAGGTTCCGCCCAACAGCACAGTGGTGGGTATTCCCGGACGAGTTGTTCCTAAAAGCGTCCCCGGTATGGAAAGCGAAGAGAAAAAGCATCCGGCCGTCGACCTGGAACACAATAAACTGCCCGACCCTGACCGGGAAATGTTCCAGTCCCTGCTCAACCGTATTCAGGAACTGGAAATGAGACTTAAAAAACTGGAAAAGGCTGAGAAAGCCTAAAAAACCAGTATTAACCGGATATAAAAAGGAGAACCAATGATGAGAATAGCTAAAACCTTAACCGACCTGATCGGCAATACCCCTATGCTTGAGCTGAGCAAATACAGCAGGAGCGCAGGCTTAAACGCAAGGCTCGTCGCCAAGTTGGAATACTTCAACCCTGCGGGAAGCATTAAAGACAGAACCGCTTATGCCATGCTCAGAGCAGCCGAAGATAACGGAAAATTAAAAAAAGACCCGGTAATCATCGAGCCCACCAGCGGCAATACCGGCATCGCCCTGGCTTTTGCCGCTGCTGCCAGGGGCTACAGATTGATCCTCACCATGCCCGACACCATGAGCCTTGAACGAAGGAAACTGTTAAAAGCCCTGGGCGCAGAGCTTGTTCTTACACCGGGTTCTGAAGGAATGCCGGGCGCGATCAGGAAAGCGGAAGAACTGGGTGCCCAAATTGCCAACTCCTTTATCCCGCAGCAGTTTAAAAATCCCGCCAACCCGGAAATACACCGCAACACTACCGCCGAAGAAATATGGAGAGACACGGAGGGCCAGGTGGACATCATCGTTTGCGGCGTTGGAACCGGCGGTACAATTACAGGAATCGGCGAGGTTATCAAGCAGCGAAACACGAAGTGCCAGGTAGTGGGAGTCGAACCTTTCGATTCGCCTGTGCTTTCCGGTGGGAAACCGGGACCTCATAACATACAAGGAATCGGAGCTGGAATGATCCCGGATGTCTTAAAACTGGAAATAATTGATGAAATATTCAAAGTCAAGGATGAAGAAGCCTTTTCAACAGTGAGGAAGTTAGCCCGCACTGAAGGGCTGCTTGTGGGAATATCATCAGGGGCCGCAGTCTATGCCGCAACCCAGATCGGCAAGAGACCCGAAAATATGGGTAAAACAATCGTGGTTATCCTGCCTGACTCAGGCGAGCGCTATCTTTCCACCGCCCTCTTTCAGGAAACATGAGACAAGCGCATCAACCCAGTGCGAAACGACACATCCTCTTCATGGATAAACAACAAGTTCTTTTCCCTTGATCCTTTCCTTATCGACAAGTCCCTCCTTGCCCCGCGGGATGGTAATTGTGGACGGATCACCGTCGCTGACATAGCGCTCAGCCGGGTTCTTCCTGAAATAATTCAGCCACTTTTCCAATTCCACTGTGCTGGCCTGGACCCGCGGAAGCCGCAGCGGATCAAATCCCCTGGTCGCCGGACTGACTGCGGGATTGGCCCCCACCTTCAGGACCGCCCGGTGATGGTACCGGTACCCCATGTATTCCCCCTGAACAGCCAGCAGAGCGTTTTGGGGCGATATGCCGTGAGGCAGGGCCAGCGAATCGACCTGGTATCCCGGCACCGCTTGTTCCACAAGCCTGGCCAGGCCGGCCAGTTCTTTCTGCACGCTCTCGTCGGAAAGCTGGTTCAGTTTGGGATGGGTAAGGGTATGGTTGCCGATGTCGAAACCAAGCTCCACGAGCTCCTGCAGTTTTTCCTTCCAGCACTCTTTTTGGTCAAACGGGTTTTCATTGATATAAAACGTCGCCGTGCAGCCAAAATCCGGGTGCTTTTCGGCAAAGTCAAGCATTATCCCCACAGCGCACTCCGGATCGATCTCCTTCTTGCCGTTTTCACCCGTCAAATAGCGAAACTGCCCCGCGCTTGCGTCGTCAAAGGTAATGATTACCGGCGTCCTGCCGGCCGCGACCCTGATGTCGTTTGCCACAAAATCCCCGAGACTGCAGAGCGAATAACCCTCGTTGTACAACGTCAAAAGATCGCGCCTGAAGTTCGCTGCCGTTTGCTTCCAGGGCGCTTCCTTTTCCGCGCCGATGACATGGTACATGAGTATCATGACTTTGCCCGTTTCATCAACCTTGACGGCTGCTGGATCCGCCTTTGGCGGTTCTATGGACGTGTCGCCAGGTTGCGGCTGTTGGCCCGGAAAAGGGTCCGGCTCACCCGTCTCAACTGCCGGGCGGCATCCCCCTTGCGCCAGGAGTAGCACCAGCACCGCCGCCAGTAAGAAAACTGCTGTTTTTTTTGTCATAAGCCCCCCTGCTAAAAACCCAAGCTTGTTGTCGCAATTATATTCGACGCCGGTCTTCCCTTTCCTGTTGGAATATTAAAGCAAAACTGTGTCTTGGAAAACCCCGCCTCATATATCCAACGGCACCGGGCAAGGTTGTGAAACCGCCTGAATTCTGTTATACTCAAGGAGTATAAAAAGTGAGGGAGGTCCGCCATGAAAATCACTAAAGAAATGTCCATATCGGAAATAGTACAGAAGTACCCCCAGTCCATCGATGTCTTTATTAAACACGGCATGGGCTGTCTAGGATGCGCCGCCGCCCGTTTCGAAAACCTGGGCCAGGGCGCGATGGCCCACGGTATTGATGTGGACAAACTGATAGCCGACCTTAACGAAGCTGTCCAGGAATGAGAAAAGAGTTAATGGTTATCCTCAAAAGCTGCTGAAACTGTTTTCAGCAGCTTTTTTACCGGGCGAATAATCCAGGAATAACACTGGGAAAATAAAATGGTGTTGAAAAATGGCTAAATATAAAACCCTTATCCTGGGAGGCGGTATAGGCGGCATCGTTGCCTCCCAGGTGCTGAAAAAAGCCCTGGGAAAGGAAATGCAGGTAACGGTTGTGGATAAAGAAGAAAACCACTATTTTTCATCTTCCTATCCTTTCTTGTTAATCGGAAAAAGAAAGCCGGAGGAAGTCACAAGAAAACTGGCCAGACTTGAAAAAAAAGGCATAGAATTCATCCACACGGAAGTGACAGCATTAAATCCCGCTCAAAAGCTTGTAACCACTGACCAGGGAACCATGAGCTGTGACTACTTGGTAATCGCCCTGGGCGCAGAGTACAACCCTGAAACCGTACCAGGCTTTTCCCGCAACGCTTACAACATTTATGACTTTAAAGAGCTGTTGAAAGCGAGGGAAGCCCTTTTTAACATGAGAAGCGGGCATGTAGTCCTCTTCATATCCAGCACCCCTTACAAATGCCCGCCGGCTCCCTATGAAATGGTGTTCCTGCTCGACCAGTTTTTCCGACAGAAGGGTCTGCGCTCAAGAATCGAACTGACCCTGGTAACTCCCGATCTTTCTCCTGAGCCGCTGGCCGGGCCCCTGGTCGGCAGGAGCGTCAGGAACATGCTGGCGAAGAAAGGCATCAACCTGCTAACGGAAGCGAAGGTAATAAGACTTGAACCTGGAACCCTTGTTCTTGACCACGGGGAAATAAAAGGCGACCTCTTCCTGGGCATCGCTCCGCACCGGGCCCCGTCTGTTCTGCGCGAAACCGGCCTGGTGGACGAAGCCGGCTGGGTCAAGGTAGACCCATACCAGCTCACAACCGGCTGCCCCAGTGTTTACGCCGTCGGTGATGCGACAGCCATCAGGCTTCCCGTCATCGGCGCTCTGGCTCCTAAAGCCGGCATCTTCGCTCATTACCAGGCCGAAGTGACGGCAAGGAATATCGCTCTTTTGGCGCGGGGTAAAAAGCCCGTTTACCGCTACACGGGCAAGGGCGCCTGCATAATGAACACCGGCTTCGGTCGGGCCCGTTATTCAACAGTCCACTACTATCGCCAGCCGGCTCCCTTTATTACCCTGCTCAGGCCGGCCAAGCCAGCCTACTGGGCTAAAATACTCTTTGAAAAATACTGGCTTAACCGGTGGCTCTAAGCGCTTCAATCTATCAACTGTCCAGTCCTTTATAAACTCCCGGCACACGATCATGGTAACAAGTCATGTATTCCCTTACCTTCTTGACCTGTTCCAAGTCTATATCGGCCAGCAACAGTTCCTCGTCCTCCGAACCTTCCGCCAGGACATCACCGGATGGGTCCACAACCATGGAATGCCCGAAAAAAAGATATCTTCCTTCCTTTCCGACCCTGTTAACGCCAGCCACAAACATTTGGTTCTCGATTGCCCGGGCCTGTATGAGAATACGCCACGGGTGAATCCTGGGCATTGGCCACTGGGCCGGAACAAACAACACCTGGGCTCCGTCCAAAGCCAGCGCGCGAACCAGCTCCGGGAACCGCAAGTCATAACAGATGATGACGGCGCATTTAACTCCGTCCAGTTCAAAGACCGCCCTCTGCTCGCCCGCCGCCAGGTATTGATCTTCCCTCATCAGGCGAAAGAGATGAACCTTGTCATACCTGGCAACATTGCGGCCTTCTCGGTCAAAGACGTAACTGGTATTATAGATACGGCCGTCCCTCATGTCCGCAATGGAACCGGCGACTATATTTATTCCGTGACGGCGGGCCAGTTCCCCCATTGCTTCTGCGGACGGAAAACCGGCCCTGTCCGCCAGGTTCGGCACCTCCTTAACGGCATAGCTGGAATTCCACATTTCCGGTGCAATAACCACATCAGCCTTGTTTTCCACAGCTTTCTCCGCCATCATCCTCATCTTCTCCAGGTTTGCCCGCGGGTCGCCGAAGACGATCCCGGCCTGCAGCAAAGCCAAGCGCATTCTATTGTTTACCCTCCTTTTGCTTTTTCTCGTTCATCGAAGGCGGCAGTTTGCTGGATAGTGCCACCATTCTTTCCGCCAGTTCGGCGACTTTCTCCCGCAGTTTAAAAACACAGTCAACCTCATTGCCCTGCCCGCGGACGATGTCTTCCGCCAGGGCCCGGCATGTTGGAGCCCCGCATGAACCGCAGTCCAAGCCGGGCAGCGATTTGTGGATTTCATCCAGTGCTTCCATTTTTCTGATCGCTTCGGCCAGATCATCATCCAGTTTCAATACGGCCTGCGGCTGCAGATTTTCCGTCCAGGTAAAATCCTGCCATTTAGTCCCTTCAGGCAGCTCCGGCAGCAGGTCCACCGGCTGGCCTGCCCGTTTAGCCAGAGCCACAATGCGCGTTTTGGCCATAAAAGGATTTTCCACGGTGAGCGGCCCGCCTACGCAGCCGCCAACGCAGGCCAGGGCTTCGATAAAATCGACCTCTTTCAGTTTTCCCATTACCACATCTTCCAGGACATGGGCCACATTGACAAGGCCGTCAACCGACAAACTGCTGCGTTTGGGAAGCAATCTCATTTCGCCGCCTGACACAGCCCAGTGAATACCGGAACCAGTTGATTTTTGCAAGCGGGGTGCTCCTTTCATCTCTTCAAGCATACCGTACAGCGGCCCATAAATGTCGGAAATTGCTATTACCCCGTCAACGAAAGACTTTCTCCTGCCGATGGGGTTTTTTACTGCCGTAAACTTGGCCGCGCATGGAGATATAAAAAACACCCCGACCTCATCCAGCGGGCAGCCTTCCTCTTCCATTTCCATCTTGGCCATGCGGGCGGCCGCCTCCATGGGCGAATCAACCGGTAAAATGTTATTAATCAACTCAGGAAAACGCACCCTGATCAATCTCACCACAGCTGGACAGGCTGAAGAAATTACCGGTTTGGGTAGTTCCTTTTCCCTGAAATATTCCCCGCTTACACGGGACACTATCTCCGCTCCTCTTGCCACTTCCCATACCCTGGCAAAGCCCAGTTCCAAAAGCCCGGCAATGACCATGTCAACCGTGGTCCCGGCCTTAAACTGTCCATACAACGTGGGGGCCGGCAGCGCCACCGGATAGCGGAAACGTTTTATTTCTTCAAGCGTGTTGGTTACCGCCATTTTGGCATGCTGGGGGCAAATGCGGATACACTCCCCGCAGTCTATACACCGCTCATCAATGATTTTGGCCTTTCCTTCCTTTACCCTGATGGCTTCCGTGGGACAGTGCTTGATGCAATTAGTACACCCCACGCATTTATCTTTATTGAGAGTTACCGCATGAAAATAGGAAGTCATCTAAGCCTGCTCCTCCGTTTCCCAAATAGCCATTTTCACCCTGGTCCCCTTCCCCGCTTGGGACTCTATGGTAAACTCGTTTGCGCAGCTGCGCATATTGGGAAGCCCCATCCCGGCTCCAAACCCCATTTCCCGGATGTGTTCCGGCGCTGTTGAATACCCCGCTTCCATAGCCAGTTCCACATCCGGTATTCCAGGCCCTTTGTCTTGTGCCGTGATGATTATTTTGAGCGGGTTGATCTCCGCCTCCAAAAAGCCCCCCCAGGAATGGATTACAATATTCATTTCCGCTTCATACGTGGCAATTGCCGCACGCCTGATGACATCCGCGGAAAAGCCGAGCTGGAGCAGCAACCGCTTGATCTTGGAGCTTGCTTCTCCTGCTCGGACAAAGTCCCCCTGTTCAACTGGAAACCTGATTTTGATAGGCTCAACCCGGGATTTGTCGTTCATCCAGCCGCCGCACGTTCCTTTTATTATTCATTCAACAGAGAGTAACCTGATTGTTTTCAAAGTCGTTAAAGGTGATCCGTAATTCTTGTCGAAAAATATTAACCATAGAATTAATAATTTAATAACATTCGAGTCCGGGGGTGTTTCTTTGAAATCATTAACTTCAAGTTTCACTTTTTATCTTACCATAATTCTTGCCTCACTGCTTCTGGGTATGTTTCTCAGAACACGTATCGATGCTTACCGTACCAAAATTTTGATACGGGAACTGGAAAACCACCTGGGGCAAAAACTGCCTTGCTATAAAAAAAACCGGGATCAGATAAACTGGGAAAAAGTGCTCAAAATGCTGAAAAACGAACCCACGACCCAGCAGGTCGCCGGCTGGCGGCAGCGTGTAAAAGACAAAATCAAAACAGCGGGAAGAACGAAAAGATAAAGAAAGCGCCGGCAACACACATGGAGGGCGCACCACAGTCTCGGGGAAGGCATCAAGCCTTCCCCGTAAGCGCATTATAAAGCCTTTCAAGTATTTCCCCGGCACTACCGCGCAGGATCAGGTCCGCCTCATGATCCATAACGGTCGGTCCCTTGTTGATAATGGCCAATTTTGCGTCTCTTTCCCTGGCCATAACGGGAAAATAATTGGCAGGGGAAACCTCCAGTGATGAGCCTATCACCACAAAAAGACGAGCTCTTTTCGTTTCCATTTCCGCCTGCCGCAGCGCCTCATCCGGCAGCCTTTCACCGAACAATATCACTCCCGGTTTAATCATCCCGCCGCAGGCCGTGCAGGTAGGAATTTCTTGTTCCTCCAGGACCTCTGCCGGGTAGCCCTTTTTACACTTCAAGCATTGGGCTTCGCGCAAGTTTCCGTGAAGCTCGATCACCCTGGTGGCTCCGCCCCTCTGGTGCAGGCCGTCCACATTCTGCGTAATTATGGCGTTTAGGAGCCTTTCTTGCTGTAACTTGCCCAGGATTTCATGCCCGCGGTTCGGCCTGGCTTTGCCGAGATTGGATAAACGCATCCTGTAAAAATTGTAAAAGTCCAGGGGGTTTTCATAGAGAGCTGAAACCGTGGCTATCCTGCTGGGATCCACACCGCGCCATAACCCTTGGGGAGAGCGAAAATCAGGCAGCCCCGATTCCGTGCTCATACCGGCTCCCGTCAACACGACCCGGTAGTCTGCTTCGCGCCACCATTCAACCAGCCTGTCTATTTCTTCCGGCGCATACCCGCCAACCCCAGTCTTAAACATATCGCTGTTCCTTTCCATACTCTGATAACATGGTCTCACTTTACTGCGCGCAGCATATAACCCACTCCGCTGCAGGTTACAATCATTTCGGGATTACCGGGATCTGTTTCGATTTTTTGCCTCAACCTCCCGATGCTTACCCGCAGATAATGGGTGCAGTCCTTGTATTCATTGCCCCAGATAGCCTGCAGGAGCTCTTCGTGCGATACAACCTTTTCCGAATTGCTGGCCAGGATGGTGAGCAGCTTAAACTCTGTCGGTGTAAGATGCACGTTTTGTCCGTTTATGACAACCTGTCTCTGGGCCAGGTCGATGAGAATATTGCCAATCCGGATTTTATCCGTGGGCGCCTGTAAAACATTGCTCCTGGCCCTTCGCATCACCGCGTTAATCCGGGCAAGAAGCTCTTCCACCGCAAACGGCTTGGTAATATAATCATCAGCCCCCGCGTTAAGACCGTCCACTGAATCCTGAGTATTGTCCTTTGCGGTAATCATGATAATTGGCACATCGGAAACGCTCCGAATTCGCCGGCACACTTCAAGCCCATCCATTACCGGGAGCATAATATCCAAGATAATTACATTGGGATTCGCCGACTCAAATTGGGCAATCGCTTCCGCTCCGTTCGTAGCCGAAACTACTTCATACCCGCTGGCGCGCAAATTGGCCCGCACAAAACGTAAGATATTGGACTCATCGTCAACGACCAAGGCTACCGGTTTCAACTAACATTACCCCCTTCTTTTTTACATGGTATCGTAAAGTCGAATTGACTTCCCTGCCCTTTATTGCTGGCAACCCAGAGCCTGCCACCATGGGCTTCCACAATCCCCTTGGATATAGAAAGTCCCAAACCGCTTCCGCCCGCTTCTTTGCCTGCAGCATGGTTGATGCGGTAAAACCTCTCAAAAATCGCCTCGTAGTACTCTGGATCGATACCAATCCCGTGATCAATCACACTTACCTTCACCATATCCTGTTCTTTTAA
This sequence comes from Peptococcaceae bacterium, assembly GCA_024655825.1. NCBI lineage: Bacteria > Bacillati > Bacillota > Clostridia > Eubacteriales > Peptococcaceae > Peptococcaceae bacterium. The sequence goes on from JANLFJ010000022.1 coordinate 22,579, forward strand.
ATACGCCGTTTTAATCACCAGGTACGGAGTCTCCTTCGAATATTTTATACCATTTTCCACCAAGTTGCTCAACACCTGTTCAATTCTTCTCTCGTCAACACAAACAAGCGGCAAATCAGGTGCATGTTCCACGGAAAACTGGACCGGCTGGAACCGCTGCTTGAACCGGCAGAGGACCCGGTGAATGACCTTTCTTATATCAATGACATGAAGGTCAAGCCCTAAAACCCCGGCCTCAATTTTGGACATGTCCATAATATTGTCAATCAAATCCTGCAGGCGCTTGCTTTCTTCAACGATACCTACCAGGAACTCCCTTTTTTCTTCCTCCGGCCAGCCAACATCCTTGCGCAAAAGCGACTCAGCGCTGCCTCTGATCGTGGTGAGCGGTGTCCTCAGTTCATGTGAAACTGTGGAAAGGATAGAGTTTTTGAGGTACTCAACTTCCTTTTCGCGGGTAATGTCACGGAAAAGATAACCGTAACCAATAAAATTTTGATTGGACATGACGGGAAACCCAAGTATCAAATAATGACGCGTTTTATCCTTAAGGTTCAACATGGCTTCGCGGTGCTGAAAAGCCTTTTTCTTCTTAAAATCATCCCACAGGTCTTCATAGGGGATATTTGCATCAAAATAACTCAAAAAACCCTGCAGCCCTTGGAAAGTAAGCCCTTGCCAGTTAAACTCCTCCATCCCGAATATCCTCGAAAACACCGGGTTTACGTAAATAATCGTTGCTTTGGCGTCAAAAAGCACAAGTCCTTCATTTATGCTGTCCATCACGGCCAGGAGGGTATTATGTTCTTCATTGATTACATTAAACAGCGAAACATTGGTAATAACCACGGCCAGCTGGCTGTTGATAGCCTGCATTATCGCCAGTTCCTGCCTGCTGAACCTGTTGGGGAGGCAGCTGGCCAGGGTTATCGTTCCCAGGATGTTATTGTCGTGGATAATGGGTACGCTGACCAACGAAACAAGCCGTTTCCCGCCCCCGCGAAAGCTCGCCGGTCCTATCTTTTTATCAAGTTCCTGGATTATTACCGGCTTGCCATCCAGGATCGCTTGTTTCGAGTAGACCTCCAGAAAACGTTCGTATTCCTTTTTTTGCGCGTCCGGGCAATCAGAAGTGCAGTGAATCAACCTGTCTTCCCTGTCTTTGGTGACCCAAATTGTTACGACCTCCGCTTCAAACAACGACACAATTTCCTGCGCGACATTTGCCAGCACATCCGACAGGGCGCGGGTAGTGCTTACAGCGGAGGCAACCGCATAGAGCACTGACAATTCCTTGTTCTTTAATACCAATTCCCGGGTTCGTTCTTTAACGCGGCTTTCCAGTCCTTCGCTGTGCAGTTTTAAAAGTGTATTGGTATGCTGCATGTTTGCCGCCATATAATTGAATTTTTGAGCCAGCGTGTTAATCTCAACCGGTAGTTTAGTCCCCTGCAGTTCGACGCGGTGGAACAGGTTCCCTGAAGAAATCTGCTGGCAGGCTTCATTTAAATGGGTCAGCGGTTTGGCGATATTGTTTTCAAGAAGGCGCCCGATTGACAGGATAACGGCAATGCTAAACGTTATCAAGGCCAGGGATAAGCCGGCCGCCCTGAACAGGGGAAGCATGACCTCGTACTGGGGAGCGGTAACCCATACGCCCCACCCGAATTCCGGAATTGTGGTGTAACTCGCAATCTCCCAGCGGCCATAAAGCCCGCGGTATTCAATCGATCCGCTGTTTTTTTCCTTTAGCTTTTGAAGTACGGGTGAACTCAGTGTAGAAACATTAGGCGCATTGACTTCCGGAAAAGCAAGAAAATGGCCAATGTTATCTATTAGAATCGTATAGGCTGATGGATAAATCCTGTATTTATCAATAAGAGCGTTCAGATAATTAATATCCAATATGCCCATGATATATCCGCAAGTGGCGTTTGCTTGCGCAATGGGCACGTAGATAAAAACCGCGGGGCGGCCGGTCCGGTCATAAAAAAAAGAACTAACGAAGGATTTGCCGCTGGCAGGCAAAGCAGCTTCGTAAATCTGCCGCGAGATTTGTTCTGTTTTTTCGCGGAGGCTTTCTGGTGTTGCCTGCAAAATTTTTGAACTCAGCTGACAGCCCGGTATGTCTAAATATATTTCGGAAAAGCCCTCGTACTGCCACGCCACCTGTTTGAGAACATCGTTGAGCTCTTCAGGAGAGAGATTCATTCTCCCCACCTGTTTAGCCAGGGTGTCCACCGCTAAAAGGTGTATTTTCAAGAAGGAAAAAACCTCTTTAGAAATCTGATTAGCCAAAGCAAGATGCTGTTTTTTCAAATTTTGTCCTTTATTCAGAAAATCATAAGCCAGCATTACCCCCAAAATCAAGGTTGGGATCAAGGCCAAAAGAGCAATGATGCTTACATAATGACGAATCTTCAGTTTGTATTTCAAGCGGTATTACCTCCTGCCGCCCTGATGAGCATTGCTGTGTCAACAACACATCAGGCGAATTGTCCTTTAAATTTTTTCAAGGCGCGCTTTCTGACCTGCTCCACCTTGGTGCTTCGGTCGCTCTTCATGCCTTTAATAGCGTCAAATGCTTGTGCCGAACCAAGCAGGGCCAAAGTTTCGATACCCCGGATGCGTATTTCCGCTTTCCGGTCGTTCAAGAGTTTCTTTAAATGCGGCAGGGCCTCTTCACCTATCAATGCCAGCGCGTACTTGGCAAGCGAAGCCTCGCGCCTGGGGCCCTTAAGGCTGGCTATCAAGGCTGGAATAGCCCTCACGCTTTCAATCATCCCCAGCCCAAGAATGGCCACGGCTTTGAGGGCATGCTGGTCGGACGAGAGATACGGCAGAAGAAAGGGCTCGATCTTTTCTTTGTGCTTTTCACATAAGGAAACCAGAATCTCATCCATATCCTCGGCCTTAACGCGGGACAGGTTTTGAAAGACACGCGGCAGATCTTCTTCCCTTCCCCGTTTAACCAGCTGCAGTATTTCTTCCGACGAAAGCGGTTCAACCGAAAACCCGCGTTTTTCCTGGCGGATTTCTAAAAAATTATAGACCTTTGTTTCCCTTTCATTCGTCTCTTTAGAGTGGAGAACTTTGTGGTAATAGCTTTCATAACCCGGGTGAGGCAAAAAGTGTTCCTCGAATAACTCATTGGCGAGAGCATAAAACCGGCGCGACAAATGGATGCGGGAAAGAAAGCCGTTCCGCAAAACAACCAGGGGGATGCTTTCCTCCGCAAGGGGAGATACCCAGTACGGCATGATAAACTCAGGAATCTCTTTGAGGACGTCTTCCATAATTTTACACGCGTAATCTCTGTCCCTATTCCCCGTAAATAATTCACCCGACAAATAAATGCTGTAGAACTCGGAGGGCACGTTATTTTTGTTAACCTTTACCCTTCTTCCTAACCATAAAACAACCACGTCATTTTTAATATTGGGTCTTCTGCTGTGCTGAATCCTGTGGAGGGCGTGAAGAATATGCCGCGTCACAATTTCTTCGGCTTCTTCCAAGTTGCCGGCTCTTTTCAAAAAAGCAGTAAAGTCCATGTAAAAACCCCAGGCTTTGCGCAAGAGAACTTCTTTATTGATAAAGCTGTCATCTGCCTGGTCATTTGAAAACGAAGGTAGAAGCAGTGGTTTTTGGCCGTCCATGTGGCGCTGGAGATCATAGCAAAGCATTCCCGGCAAGTATACGGTCTTTATTCCAGAGCATACGAATTCTCTTTCAAACCGGTAAATATAATATATGTTAATGCTTTTTTTCTCCAGTACACACCGGAGATTGTGGGTATCCATAGGGTTGTTCAGGTCAAAACAAAAAATGCCCTTTATTATATTATCATAATACAGTTCCAGTTCAATCTTGTACCGCTGGCTGATGTTTAAGGCAAACTCTTCATGAGCGCTGGGCATTTCCTCAATATCGTCATCATCTGATAAAAGAAGATAAAAGTCCACCTCTCCACCTGAATTCAGAGCATGGCAGGCATTTCCCTTCCTGTCAAAATGCTTGATAATCCGGCTGTGCCTGAACGGATGAAGAAAGGGGTCCTGTTGGGTAGGCGGCATGCTTAAAGAATAGACCTTTTTCTTGTTGTTTTCTTTTGAAAGGTAGCTCATATTGCCTCCGCTTTTTCGACAAATAGAATAGAAAAACATTAATTTTTATTCTTTTGCTTCAAGTTTTTTACTTCTACAAATATGAAAATTTCCCTGCAAAAGGGTAAATTAATTTTCTCTCTTCTCTTTCGTTCGAGTTTGTATAAAATGTGATTTTAATAACACATTTCCATTCATACATACTTTAAAAATGAAGATAATACAAATGAACCATTTATATTTCTCAACTGGAGGTAGGTACTCATGACAGTCGGCACCAAAATCCACCAGACGCTGGCAAGCCTTGAGGCGGCAACAGCCGAAATGAAAACGTTTGCCCTGGAAACAGAAGATAAAGCGGCCAAGCAAATGTTCAGCCAGTTTGCCCAGCAGCTGGATTCCATCTGCCATGGACTGAGCGCCCGTGTCAATTATATTGAGCAGCAAGAACCTCAATATAAAGTATTTAATAATGCCATCCAGCAGGGAAATCAGCAAAATGCACAGCAAAACAAAATGAACCAGACAAAATTGCAATAAGGGGACGAAAGGTCCCCTTATTGTTTAGAAGACAAGTTTTTCTTCATCCCTGGGCTGCTTATTGATTAATGATAAAACGGCCAGAATTGCCAGTAAAACGGCAAAAAACAGGTTCAGACAGGAAATGCCCAGGCCGAACCTGTCCATCACAAGCAGGACAGCGCTGTAAGCCAGGTACTGGCCGTATTTATTGCTATCCAGCATCTCTTTTTTAATAACAGCGATTTTTCTTTGCCTGTTTGCACTTTCTCGCTTGAGAATTGCGTCTATCTCCTGTTCCGACGGGTAAAAACGGCTCCTGCGCAATAAGCCTTTCAGTTTGCTCCCGTTGTAAAGTTTTAGATCAACGCCGTAACGCTCGCCAAGAAGGCTAGCTTTGTGGCTGAATTCACCATTGGTAAAAATGCGCGCCTTTTTAATCTCGTGCTGCCGGCAGTAATGCAGGATTTGCATAACATCCCTGGTTTCTACAAGTCCTCCGTCAACCAGGTAACGAAAAAATACGCCCGTTTTCTCGTTTTCATAAAGACCTGTTAAAACATCTCCTTGCAGTTCCATAGAATTAACGGAATACATGCGGCCTATTTCTTCTTTCAACGCTTCCATCACTTCATGGTGGTCCGCCTTATCGATTCTCCGGTTATACTCACCTTCAGCCAGCTTTTGACGATATTTCGCAATTAACCTGCGGATTTTGATTTTATTCAAGAAGCAGATACCTACAACCAGGATGAAAAAGACCAGAGTCATACTACACACAGCCTGCCGGTAAGTGTCGGTGTTGTGGAAAACAAAAAACCCGGTTGCCGTAAAAATAAGCAAATGGTTGAATATCCCGGCGCCGCGAGGCCTTCGCTCCTGGCTCAAACAAAAATCCCTGAGCAACCGCCTTTCTTTCCATCCAGCATACCACTTTTTCCATCTCACAACCAAATAACCCCCTGTCTCCAGTGTGACCAGTTAATCTCCAGGATATTCAAATGAGCCGCACCGCCCCGCAGGTTTTAAACGCATAAACACACCACAAAGGCGTGTTTACGCGTTCAACTCTATTCGCCTGGAAAGGCTGAATGGCTGCAAGACTGCTTCTTCCACTTTCAAGTCCCGGTCCAGCACGAGTGTTCCGTTATGCAAAAACCTTTCCTCGACCAGATAACGCAGGTCCATAAAATGCCCCACGTATTTGTCTTCCACCACATCGCACTCGACATGATAAAAAGGCGTAAAATCGCGGAAAAACCTGCCCAGCACAGACTCCTGCATCGCCATCCTCAGGTCGCCTTTCGCGGGGTGAAGGCGGCGCACTATTTTGAACTTTCTTTTTAAAACGTTGACGGTTCCCACCACGTTCTTGCCGGGAAAGCGCATAATAAAGTTCCAGACAAAGAAGTAGCGCATGGAAGGCAGGATGTAAATCCTGGCTTGCGGGTACCGGCGAGCCAGGCGCGATTTCACCATGCGGTGAGCCCAAAGACGCATTAACCATCGTATAAAAAGATAAATACCTATAAGCCCAAGCGCAATAAGGTTATAACGAGCCTGTTCCCCCGCGGCTGCCAGCAAAACGCACAAGCCAAAAATAACCGGATCAAAGATCAGCAGCAGGTTGAAGGACCATTTTTCCTTTTTAAGCGGCCAGAGGAGATTAACCCCGTAAGAATTGAACAAATCAAGCAGGCTGTGCGAAAGCGCCCCGAAAAAAGCCCAAAATACCAGTACATTGAATCCCTGCTCCGGATAAAAAGGGGCCAGGACAGCCCCGGTGACCAGGGCTAGAAAAGCAAGTCCGGGCAGTGAATGAGACATTTTGCGGTGCTGTTTCAAATAGGCGTAATCGCCCCAAAAACGGGCTGCAATGTCCACGTCCGGGGCGATCGCACCCAATGTGCTCGCCATCATAATCCCGTTGCTTAACGAAAAACCTGATCCCGCTTTGCTTCCAATAACCAGTCCCGCCAAGGCATGAGTTACCGGGTCCATCATCCTGCTCCTTTGTGGCCATAATTAGCCCGAACAATACCGGGCCGGATAACCCGCAGCAGTCATTATAACATACCTTTTTGCAGATAATAACTGGTACTTGTTGCTACTGCATACTCATCATATAACCGCTGTACCCGCCGCTTAAGTTATAGACATCATACCCTTTTTGTTTGAGAAAGCGGTAAGCGACATATGACCTGTAGCCCACACCGCAGTACAGGACGATCTTTTTCCTTGAATCCAGCTCCCGGTAGCGCTGGCGCAGTTCATCAAGGGGAAGGTTTAGCGCCCCTTTCACAGAGCCTTTCTCATTTTCCGCCGGCGTCCGAACATCAACTACCGTGACTTCTTCTTTTTCCAGCATTTCTTTAAGCTGGGCAGGTGTTACGTGCCGGACATCCCCCCGCAGGATATTGGCAGCCACCATGCCGGCCATTATGGCCGGGTCTTTGGCCGAAGCAAACGGCGGTGCATACGGCAAATCAAGGTGTTCCAGGTCAAGTACGCTGAGATTAGCGTAAACAGCCACAGCCAGAGCGTCAATTCGCTTGTCCACACCTTTCCAACCCACTCCCTGGGCTCCCAGGACCCTGCCGGTGTGTTCCTCGACAACGATTTTAATTATCATGCGTCTGGCTTCTGGATAGTAAGTGGCGTGATCATGCGAAGGGGTATAAGACACATAACAGTTCATCCCCAGTTCCCTGGCTTCTTTTTCGCTCAAACCGGTACGGGCTGCCGTCAGCTCACCCACTTTTATGATGGCCGATCCCATGACCCCCTTGAACAGGAGTTTACCGCCCGCGGCATTGGCTCCGGCAATTCGCCCCTGCTTGTTGGCGCTCCCCGCCAGCGGTATTCTTACTTTTTTACCCGAAACCAGGTGTACGGATTCAACAATGTCGCCCGCCGCGTAGATGTCGGGATCGCTGGTCAGCATTGTGGCATCGGCAACCACTCCCCCGGCTGTCCCAACAGCAAGTCCCGCTTTACGGGCCAAATCGAGACGCGGCTTTGCGCCGATGGCCAGTATGACCATCTCCGTCTTAATCCTCGTGCCGTCTTCCAGGATAACCTCTTCCACTTTGCCGTCGCCAAGTATGGCCTGCAGTGAATTCCCCAGGCAGATTCTCAAGCCCATATCCTTAAGGTGCGATTCAAGCGGAAGGGAAAACTCCGGATCGAAATTGGGAATGAGTTGGGGCATTTTTTCCACCAGCGTGGTAACAAGACCCCTCTTGAGAAGCGCTTCCGCCGTTTCCAGGCCAATGAATCCGCCGCCTACTATCACCGCGGATTTAAGCCCCTCCTGAATGTTTTCTGTAATCTTCTCCACGTCGGGTACTGTAAAAACAGCATGCACCTGCGGCAGGTCAACTCCAGGCAGCGGCGGAATGATAGGTTCGCTTCCGGGGGCCAGGATGAGCTTGTCATATGTCTCTTTTACCGTTTCTCCAGCAGCCTTGACGGTTACTGTTTTCCCCTGCGGGTCTATATCCGTAACCTCGTGGTTAATGCGAACATCAATATTAAAACGTTTCTTAAAAAGCTCGGGGGAAACAAGAATCAGGGATTCTCTTTTCTGGATTTCGCCCCCTACGTAATAGGGAAGCCCGCAGTTGGCGAACGACACGTACGGACCTTTCTCCAGGATAACGATCTCCGCCTCCTCGTTAACACGCCGTGCTTTGGTCGCGGCGGATGCCCCGGCCGCCACCCCGCCCACGATGACAATCTTCATTTCTCCATGCTCCTTTCAAGTTGATTAGCGCTAATTTTTCTGCTAATTATTATATATCAATTATACGATATGAGGAAACTTTTTGCACATGTTTTCACAAATTTTGGAGAATAACAAGACCTGCCTCCATTGCAGGTCCTGCTAGTCGACAAAGTCGAACTCCAGCCCGTTGATGCGGACGACATCGCCGTCCCGCGCTCCTTTCTCCCTTAATGCATTCTCTACGCCCATTTTGCGCAGGATCTGGAGGAACCTCTTTAACGCCGCCTCATGGCGCAGGTTCGTCCTGGATAACAACCTTTCGACCTCTCGGCCGGTTACAACCCAAACGCCGTGTTCATTGTTAATTTCAAAAGGTTCACCCCTTTCAACCCTAACAACGCGCATCTCTTTCTCGCCTGTGGGCAGCGGTTCTTCCGGAATTTCATCCAGCAGGGCCGCAGCCCTGCGCATCAATTCCCTTAAGCCATCTCCGGTAACCGCGGAAACAGGGTGGATTTCGTACTTGCCGCCCAGCTCCTTTCTTAACCTTTCCACATTTTCCGCCGAACCCGGCAGATCCGTCTTATTAGCCACAATCAACTGGCGGCGCGATTTTAAAGCAGGGTTATACAGTTCCAGTTCCTGATTGATGACCTTGAAATCATCCAGCGGATCGCGTCCTTCTGAACCGGAGACATCCAGCACATGAAGTAAAAGCCTTGTCCTTTCCACGTGGCGCAAGAAGCGGTGCCCCAGGCCGACTCCCTCACTGGCGCCTTCCACCAAACCTGGTATGTCGACCAGAACAAAACTCTTTCCCTCTTCCACGCGCACCACACCCAAGTTAGGGTCTATAGTCGTAAAATGATAGTCTGCTATTTTCGGCCTGGCGGCAGAAACACGGGAAAGGATGGTGGACTTGCCCACATTGGGGAAGCCGATCAGCCCCACGTCGGCGAGTAATTTTAATTCCAGTTCAAACCATGCCTCTTCTCCCGGCTCCCCGTTCTCCGCATACTCGGGAGCCTTGTTAACCGGTGAGGCAAAACGCGCATTCCCCCGTCCCCCGCGGCCACCCCGGGCAGCAACGAAAACCTGGCCGTGCTCCAACAGGTCGGCCGCTACTACTCCCGTCTCCGCCCTTTTGACGACCGTCCCTACAGGAACCCGCACAATCAAGTCCTCTCCGTTGGCCCCATGCATGTTCTTACTCCCGCCGTGTTCGCCTCGCTCTGCCTTATAATGCCTTTTATAACGGAAGTCGACAAGGGTACGCAGGCCCTCGTCTGCCTGGAGAATGACGCTGCCGCCGTCTCCACCGTCACCCCCAGACGGGCCTCCCTCCGGGACGTATTTTTCACGGCGAAAGGCCACCATGCCGTTTCCGCCGTCACCGCCTTGGACATAGATCCTGGCATAGTCATAAAACATAGGATTCAGGCCTTTCTTTTTATTATCTCCAGTAAAATAAGGTTTTCTTCCTCTTTTTTTACCAAAAGCGCGAACCGCCCCCGGAATTTTTTCTGCAGCCTGCATACCGCTCCCAGCACTTTACCAACAGACGCGCTTTTTGGAGAAAACACCTCTATGTAAACCGAAGGTCCTCCCGTTACCTGCAAACGGGTTTTCAGGTTCTTCTCCGGGATTTCTTCCCCAAGCACAGTCAGCAGTTTCTGCAAAAGACGGGTCAGGATAATATCGTCCTCTTCCCAGGCGCCCAGGTCATCTTCGATCTCCACAGCAAAGAAAACCCTTTCGTTGTGAAGAGAAGTAAGAAAACAGGTTAAAAGAGACTGGAGAGCAGGCAGTTTAATCCTGGCCAGCGAATGGAATCCTTCCAGCGATGCAGCCGCCTTCCTCACATAATCGCGCGCTTTGTCCTCCTGTCCCATCTGGAGATACCCTAATATAACCTGGAGGTCATTCATAAAATCATGCCGCAAAGTCCTGTGGGCCTCAAGCATTTGTTGAAGAAACGCCACTTTCTTCTCACATCCCTTTTCTTTTTTTATTGCCTGCATATGTCGCAGCGTTCCAGATACGCAAAAAAGTCCCGGATTTTAGCCCGGGACTCTATCCATCAGATTTGTTTAAGCGTAAACGCTGACCTGTTTTCTTTCCTTATCCTTTCGCTCAAATTTAACGTGACCGCTGATTAAGGCAAACAGGGTATCATCTTTTCCTCTGCCCACGTTTTCGCCGGGATGGATCTTTGTGCCCCTCTGCCTGACCAGGATATTACCCGCATTTACAAACTGACCATCGGACCTTTTTGCTCCGAGCCTCTTCGCTTCGCTGTCCCTGCCGTTCCGGGAACTGCCGACACCTTTTTTATGAGCAAAAAGCTGCAAATTTATTTTGAACAGCATTTGGTCCACCTCCTCTTTTTTACTTTAAGATAAGTTCCGTACTCCTCGGCGATGCTCTCCAATCCCAGCTCCATTGTGCGGATTATCGCCTGCGCCAGGCTCATTTCTTCCGCGGGAAGCTGGTCCGGAAGCCAGCATTCCAGGTACCCCTCATTGTCAATTTTCCAGCCAGGCTTTTGGCTGAGATGGGCATCAAGCCCCAGCAAAGCTGCCTGAGCAAGCGCAGAAACGCTGGCACAAACCAGGTCATAACCCGGCTCGGCCATCCCGGCATGCCCCTCGATCACGTAACCCTTGATCAGCCTCTTTTTTCCCCCGCCGGCTTCTCTTCCGGCGTTATACCCCTCTGGAGCACAACCCGGTTCCACATAATAGATTATGGCTTCGATCATTTTGCTTCAATCTTTTCAACAATGACCCTCGTATAAGGCTGCCTGTGGCCGTGCATCCGGCGATAGTTTTTTTTGGGCTTGTATTTGAAAACCAATATTTTCTCGCCTTTGCCGTGTTCCAGCACTTTCAGGACAACTTTCGCCCCTTCCAGCACAGGTCTGCCTACGTCAATTTTACCGTCCTTAACTACAGCCAAAACACTGTTTACCTCCACGGTTTCATCTATGCCGGCATTTAGCTTCTCGACCTGAAGGATGTCTCCTTCCCGGACTTTGTACTGTTTTCCGCCAGTTTCAATAATGGCATACATTACGTTTACACCTCCCTGACCTGTACTCGCCAGCCACCAGGCAGCGGCGCGGGTTCACACCCTTGCCCAGGGCCGCATTTGAGCCCGTGGTGAGCGGTTTGGCAGGCACGCGACGCCTACGATAGTTAATTTTATTACATCAATCCCCTGATGTCAACAAGTATCGAATTCAATTAAATCTTGAACAGCCCTTATTTCGTATTTTTCAAGCATAAACTGTTCTTTTGCCTTTATAACAAGGCTTTTCCCGAGTTCCCTTTCCAGTTCTCGCTGCCTGTCCCCGTTCGGTCCGGTTAAAAGCGCCGTAACCAGCGGGTGCGCAGTTACTTCCAACGTCCCGGCAGAAGTGACGGCAGCCTTTTCTCGAAGCTCCTTTCGCAGGGTAAGAGAGATCGTTTCTTCGGAAACAACTCTACCTTTCCCCTCGCAGCACGGGCAGGTCTTTTCAAAAATACTGCTTAATGACAGCCTCGCTTTTTTCCTGGTCATTTCCACCAGACCCAGAGGCGTAATCCCCAAAACATGGGCTTTCATTTTATCCTTTTTCAACTCTTCTTCCAGGATGCTGATGATTTCCTCCCGGTGAGCGGAATTCTGCATGTCGATGAAGTCGATCACGATGATTCCCCCAATGTTGCGCAGCCGCAGCTGCCTGGCAATTTCCCGGGCGGCTTCGGAATTCGTTCTGAAAACCGTATCGGCCAGGTCGGTGCTTCCCGTATACTTCCCGGTGTTCACATCAATGACCGTCAGGGCTTCCGTTTCGTCAATGACAAGGTACCCGCCGCTTTTTAACCAGACCTTCCGTCTTAAAGCCTGGGCGATCTCGTGGTCAACGGCATATTTCGCGAAAAGATCGGCCGTATCGCTCAGGAATACTTTTCCTTTAAGATCAACACCCATCACCTCTAGGAACTCAATAACCCTGTCCATCACTTCCCGCGAGTTCACCCTGATCTTCTTGACATCATCGCTGAAAACGTCTCTTAAAATACGCTGGACCAGTTCAAGGTCCTTATGTATCAATGCGGGCGCTGAAACACGCTTTGCTTTCAGTTTAATTGCCTGCCAGATCTTCATCAGGCCTTCAATGTCCTGTTTAAGCTCTTCCACAGCGGCTCCTTCGGCCGCCGTTCTGACAATTATTCCCATATTTTCCGGTTTTATTTGCCATGCGGCTGCTTTAAGCCGTTCTCTTTCCTTTTCATCGTTAATACGCCTTGAAACGCCGATATAATCAACGGCCGGCACCAAAACTAGGTAGCGACCAGGTATGGTCAAATGGGTGGTAACCCGGGCCCCCTTTGTACCCGCTGCTTCCTTGGTTATCTGGACGACAATTTCCTGGCCTTCTTTTACGACATCGCGAATACTTGGATGAACCCCATCTCTTAATTGTTCGACATTGTTTTCCTCTTGCCAGTTGGAGCAGGCAAGGGCGTCTTCAACAAATAAAAAGGCGTTTTTTTCCATTCCAATGTCTATAAACGCGGCCTGCATTCCGGGAAGCACATTCCTGACAATCCCTTTATAAATATCTCCCACTAACCTGTCATTGGAACCTCTTTCCACGTAAATTTCCGCCAGTCTCCCCTCTTCAAGCACAGCTACCCTGGTCTCACAGTCAGCTGTTTGAACCAATATTTCTCTACCCATATCCCGCCTCACCATCCAAAAAAAGCGTCATACACATTCAGCCTCGAGTCTAATCTCTTAGTCCACGGGTGTTTTTATCCCCTCATCATCTTTAATAAAGAGTCCTATTCTATGAATACTCAATCGATCCCCCAGCGGGATATTCCCTACCCGGGCCAACATTTCCACAACTTCCTCCGGTCTTACATTTCTTTCACTTCCAGTCCGGATATCCATTTCAATTACAAGTATTTCCCCCCTGGGTTCCGCCTTCAGAGAATAAATACCTTCTTTAATGTTCACCTGTCGTTTTCCCTTTTTTCCCTCGCGGACCACATTAAAAAATGGTTGTGACACAGCCCTGGCGACAGCCAACTCCAGTTCTTTTTTCCCTAGAGGTAAAAGCAGCTTTGTTTCTACCACATAGCGGGCCATGTTTATTTGAGCCGCAAGGCTTTTTCCCTTGCTTACAAGCCTTTTCACGCCCAAAATTTTTATCCCTGGCGGCATGGCGCAATCCAGCTTTTGCCTGATCAGGGAAAGCGGGACCTCTTCCCTTAGCTCTACGTCGAGGTATTCCCCGTCGCTGGTTACGCCCACAGCCAGGGCAGAGGCGTACGAAACCCGGGGATGAGGATTATATCCCTCGCTGAAAGCCAGAGGCAGGCAGGCCCGGCGAAAAGCCCTTTCCATAGTTCTCAACAGGTCAAGGTGGGAAAGGAAACGGCCAGCCGCGGTTTTAGCATATTTAATTCGAAGCAGCATGGCTTTTCCCCTCGCTCTTTAAAACCTTATCCACTTCCAGGACCTGGCAAACGCCGCACAAAACGCAGCTTTCAAAACGACAGTCGCCCGTAACGGCAGTTTGATAAGCCTTTTCCCTTTCTTGCCAGAGGTACTTTTTGGTCACTCCCATATCCAGGTGTTCCCAGGGCAGCACATCTTCATAATTCCTGGCAGAACAGGCAATTTCGGCCGGCTCAATCCCTTCCTCTCTGAATGCTTCCAACCAGGCCTGCCAGTTAAAGTGTTCCGTCCAGCTGTCAAATTTGCAGCCTTTTTGCCAGGCTTTCATCAAAACGGCGCTCAAACGCCTGTCTCCTCTGGCGAAAACGGCTTCCAGCAGGCTCAGCTCGGCCTGATGATAATGATAAGCGATTCTCCTGTCCCTAATTCTTTCTTTTAAATACTGCTGTTTTTCCCGCAGCCGGTGAAGATTGTCCTGGGCTTCCCACTGAAAAGGAGTATGGGCTTTAGGCACAAACGAGGACACACTGACAGTGATTTTTGGCTGCCTGGAACCGCTCTTTTCGCGTAAGATCTCCAAACCGCTGCGCAGCACCCTGCGGGCCAGTTCGGCAATGCCGTCAAGGTCGGCTGTTGTTTCAGTGGGCAGGCCAATCATAAAATAAAGTTTGATCTGGGTCCAACCGGCGTGAAATGCCGCCGCGGTCACTTCCAGCAAGTCCTCTTCCGTGACTCCCTTGTTTATAACATCACGCAGCCGCTGTGTTCCCGCCTCCGGAGCAAAAGTCAGGCCCGTTTTACGCACGCGCTGCACCTGCCTGGCCAGTTCCAGGGAAAAGGAATCTACACGCAAGGAAGGAAGGGATACCCCGACCTTTTCTTTCTCGTACTTATCCAAAAGCCCTTTTACCAGGGATTCCACACAAGTGTAGTCACTCGTGCTCAGCGAAGTGAGGGATATTTCGTTGTACCCTGTCCCGGCCACCAGTTTCTCCGCCTGTTTTTCCAGAAGTGCACGGCTTCTTTCCCGTACTGGCCTGTAAATCATACCCGCCTGGCAAAACCGGCATCCCCGCGTGCAGCCGCGCAGAACCTCAAGCATGACCCGGTCGTGAACCACTTCTATATACGGTACAATTGGGTTCAAGGGGAAATAGGCCTCATCAAGATCACGCACCACCCGTTTAACCACGCGGCTGGGAGCCGCTGTTTCGATAACCCTAATCTCTTTTAGGACGCCGCCTGCCAGGTAAACAGGCTCATAAAAAGCAGGCACGTAAATTCCCTCAAGGCGCGCCAGTTCTTTGAGGAGGGTTCTTTTATCCTGCCTGCCGCCGCGTTCCAGGCGGTGGCGGGAAATAAGCTCGAAGACTTCCAGGATCGCTTCTTCGCCCTCTCCGAGCACGAAAAAATCAAAATAATCGGCAATTGGTTCAGGGTTAGAGGCGCACGGCCCTCCTCCCATAATGAGGGGATAATCGTCATTCCGGTCCTTTGACCTGAGCGGTATCCTGCCCAAATCAAGCATATTAAGGATGTTGGTGTAGCTCATTTCGTACTGCAGCGTAAACCCGATACAGTCGAAGTCGGCAATAGGCCGGCAGGATTCCAAGCTGAAAAGTGGAATATTTCTCTCTCTCAGGGCCTTTTCCATATCCGTCCACGGCGCAAAAACCCGTTCCATCAAGTAGCCGGGCTGGTCATTTACCAGGTGATAAATAATGCTAAGACCCAGGTGAGACATGCCCACCTCGTACAGGTCGGGAAAAGCGAAAAGGCTTCTCAGTTTAACCGCGGACCAGTCCTTTTTCACAGCGTTGTACTCGTTGCCGACGTAACGCAGCGGCTTGAGCACTCCGGGTAGAATCTCGCTATCCAGAATGCGTTTAATCTCTTCCATGCGCAAAGTCCTCCCACAGCGCCCACGGCTTCATCTCTCGCCACCAGCTGTTTCTCCGATTCATTAACTATTGTACCCTTATAATATACAATTATTTCTAAATCATGGCAACGACCCCACTCCCAAAATCTTTTCCTCTTCTCCGCTGTTACGGCCGTAGAATTAAAAAGACCGCATTAACGCGGCATTCAAGCAGTTATTGGCGCGGCCACGGCCAGGACCTGCACTGCACCTATATTTTAAGTTTTATCCGCAGCCGGAAGAAAAAGTTTTGTCGGGTCCAGCGGTTCGCCCTGCTGCAATACCCTGAAATAAAGCTGAGGTCCGGCAGCTTTGCCGGTTTTGCCAACCTTGGCAATAACCTGTCCCGTGAGAATGCTGTCGTTTAAATTCACAAGTATCTCCTTGCAATGGCCGTATGTAAAAACAAGCCCGCCTTCGCTGGTGATTTCTATTGTCCTCCCTATTTCCTCGTCATTGGCGAGCCTGGTGACAACTCCCCGGAACGCGGCCTTAACAGGCGTTCCCTCCGGAGCGGCAATTATTATCCCGTCATTGATTCTCTGGGCCGCACCCGTACCGGTAATTCCGCCGAAGGGACCGGTTACCTGGCCTGAAACGGGAACAGCCAAAGAGACCTGGTTCTGAGAAAAACTTGAGGCTTCAAAAGCCGCCCGATCAAATGTATCTCCCCACAAACCTACTTCCGAAAAAAACTTGAGCACCGGCGTGATACTACAGTCTTCTGTAAACCAGGCCCTTATCCTGGCCTGAACAGGCTGCAGCGCGGGTGTATCAACCTGGAAAACGGCCCAGATCAAGAAAAACAGGACTAAAGAAATGCCGCTCTGCCACAAAATGCTTTTCCAGGCTGTTCTTTCCCTGCTGCGTTCATGCAACGGCTTTTTTTTCCCATAATTCCCATAATAACGAGAAACTGACGGCCGTTCCCCTGGTTCCCATAACTTCCCCATGAAAACCACCCTCATAAACCATTTTTAACTAAAATATATTGTCCCAACCTCAATAATATGACTGATGAAATGATTTATCTGCCGCAAACATAACACAGGCCAGGGCAATTGACTTCCCCGCCATCTACGGCTAAAATGATTGAAACAAGATTATCCGGTTAACGGAGGTGTTTATATTGTCTGGTTTTTTAGATAAACTGCGCGAACAGGTGCTGATAGGAGACGGGGCAATGGGCACCATGCTGGCCGAACAAGGTCTTGGCCGCGGCGAAAGCCCGGAACTGTGGATGCTTGCACATCCCGAAGAAATAAAAAAGATTCACTGTTCTTACCTTGAAGCAGGCTCACAGGTTATACAAACCAACACCTTCGGAGCCAACCGGCTCAAACTTGGGGAATACGGCGCATCCGATAAGGTAGCGCTCATCAATAAGAAAGCAGCCAGGCTGGCCAGAGAGGCCGCCGGGAAAAAAGCCTTTGTAGCCGGGATCGTTGGCCCTACCGGGCACTTTCCCGCCCCATTGGGCGACATTGAGTGGTCGGAGCTCGTGGATGTTTTTGGTGAACAAGTAACAGCCCTGGCGGAAGGCGGCGTTGACTTCATCTTCCTCGAAACTTTCTCCGACCTGGGAGAAATCAGGGCAGCCCTTTTTGCCGCTAAAACCATGACCTCCCTGCCTGTGGCCTGCTCAATGACATACAGCGGCGGCCGGACCCTTACCGGCACCTCTCCCGAGATCGCGGCTACCGTTTTATCCTCCCTGGGCGCCCAGTTGATAGGAGCCAACTGCTCAACGGGTTCCCGTGAACTGCTTGAAGTGATGAAATCTTACCGGGCAGCCACCCGTTTGCCTCTCCTGGTGGAGCCGAATGCAGGCATGCCCGAATTAATAGGCGGTAAAACGGTATTTCGGGATACCCCTGAATTTATGGCTTCCTATGCGGAGGCTTTTCGCCAGGCGGGAGTAAACCTTATCGGCGCTTGCTGCGGGAGCACGCCCCGCCACATTGAAGCAATAGCCAAAGCCCTCACCTCCCGGCAGCCCGTTTTTCCACCTTCTACCAGCACACCTGTTACCCGGCTGGCCAGCCGTTCCTGCCTCGTATCCCTCGGTCCCGGCTGCCTCCCCGTCCTGATCGGCGAAAGAATTAATCCGACCGCAAGGTCCGCTGTTGCAGGTGCCCTGCGCAAAGGAAACTGGGCGTTCATCGTTCAGGAAGCGACCGCCCAGGTGGAAGCGGGCGCCCAGCTCCTGGATTTTAACGTGGGAGTTCCCGGCCTGGAAGAGGATTCCCTGCTGAAAGACGGGGTACAGCAGCTTCAACAGGCGCTTGATGTCCCCCTCGTCCTCGACTGCACACGGCCCGAAGCGCTGGAAAAAGGGCTGAGAGAATTCCAGGGCAGGGCTTTAATCAATTCAGTAAACGGCGAGGAAAAAAGCCTCTCCGCAATCCTTCCGCTGGCTAAAAAATACGGTGCCGCTGTTATTGGACTTTGCCTTGATGAAAAAGGCATCCCCGAGAGCGCCAAACAGCGCCTGGCCATCGCCGAACGAATTGTAAACCGCGCTTTCGAACACGGCCTGGCCAGGGAAGACGTTCTCATCGACTGCCTGACGCTCACCGCCGCAACTTCTCCCGCCCAGGCCATGGAAACCATACGCGCCGTCTCGCTGGTGAAAAAGGACCTCCGTGTCGCCGTCGTCTTGGGTTTAAGCAACATCTCCCACGGCCTGCCGCAGCGTTCCTGGCTCAATGCCGCTTTTCTCGCCCTCGCCCTTGGCGCCGGGCTGGATGCCGTCATCGCTAATCCTGCCGACAGCAGAATCACGGAAACCCTTGCTGCGGCGTCCCTGCTTGCCGGCAGGGACAAAGGAGCCCAAAACTATCTTTCGGTTGCCGGCCGCGCCGTGTCTTTGCCGTTGCAGGCACCCCCGCCCGGCAAAAAGGAGGACATCTCTTTAGATCATCTTCAATCGCTGGTCTTTCACGGCCAGGTAGAAACAATCGTCCCGCTTTTAAAGAAGCTCCTGGAAACCGAAGAGCCGTTGAGCATCATCAACCGAGGAGTCATCCCGCCCCTGGAAAAAATGGGCGACCTTTTTGCCAGGGGAGAGGTTTTTCTACCCCAGCTTATGCTGGCCGGAGGCGCGGCCAAACAGGCACTCGCTTTTCTCAAGAAACACCTGCCCGCGCAGGCATCTGGGAACAAGGGGACCGTCGTGATCGGCACGGTAAAGGGAGATATCCACGACATCGGCAAGAACATCACGGCCGCCATGCTGGAAAACCACGGGTACAGGGTAATAGATTTAGGTAAAAACGTGCCCGGCGAAAAATTTCTCGCCGCCGCAATACAGGAAAAGGCAGGCATTGTGGGGCTTAGCGCTTTAATGACTACCACCATGGTGGAAATGGGGCCCATAATCCGGATGATCAAAAAAGCGGATAGCAGGATCAAGGTTATTGTGGGAGGCGCTGTCGTCACCGAGGAATATGCCCGGTCCATAGGAGCGGATGGCTACGGCAAAGACGCTGTCGCCGCCGTAAAACTGGTGCAATCCTTATTTAAAGAAATAGAAAACATCGAGGCATGATAAATCACTTTTACCTAAAATCCTTGACACTCTCCACAAAATTCCATATATTAAAGGATAATATCCAGGTAATTCAAGCCAAAATGTTGCCAGGGAAATCAGCCGGTGTCCCAACGGCGAATTCTTGTGTTTTACCTTTATAGGGGAGGTTCTTTATGGTCACGGTAATGGTTTGTTGTTCAGATACAAAACGCCGCAACAGGATTACCTCCCTTTTGCAGTCCATGGGCCTAACGGTTGTAGCGGAAGCATCCGACGCCCATCAGGCCTTGCGGTTGGTCCGTTCCTCCCAGCCTCGCCTCGTCGTGTTTGATATTGAAAGGTACGATTACTCCGAGATGGACACCGCCTCCCTTATCGCCAGGGAAAAGCTGGCCCCCGTGATACTGGTCACCGTTCCCCACCAGCAGAATGTGATTGACGCTATTAAAGAGGAATACGTCATGTCCTACGTGGTAAAACCGCTCAACAAGTGGGCGTTGGAATCCGCCGTTAATACCGCCCTGGCCAACTTTAACAAGATGGAACAAAAAGAATCCGAAATCAAAAAACTCAAAGAAT
Source organism: Peptococcaceae bacterium (assembly GCA_024655825.1). Classification (NCBI taxonomy): domain Bacteria; kingdom Bacillati; phylum Bacillota; class Clostridia; order Eubacteriales; family Peptococcaceae; species Peptococcaceae bacterium. The sequence continues at coordinate 42,414 of JANLFJ010000022.1, forward strand.
CACTGGAAACGCGCAAACTCGTGGAGCGTGCAAAACACATCATCATGCGCGACCTTAAACTCTCTGAAGCCGAAGCGTTCCGGCGCCTTCAAAAACAGAGCATGGACAAGGGAATACCCATGAAAGAACTGGCCCAGGCCATTCTTCTGAACGAGGAACTCAAAAAGTAGCAAATAGATCAGCTGTGGGAAGGCTCTTGACCTGCAGAAACCGCTATGCCGCCCCGGCTCATCAGGTTTGATGACCCAGATATACAATATATTTTCGCCGCGGCTCTTGAATTTTAAATACATTGCCGCTAAAATGAAAAGCGATACGAAGGCGTATCCTTTTTAGGACAAAGGCGTCCATAGACAGGCAGAACCGGTCTGTGGGCGTTTTTCATTGTTTCCTTAACAAACAAACGGTTGAGAACGAAGGCGTTCTCGGCGGGAAAATCCTGTCCGGGAGCGCCTTTGTTTTTATAAATAATATAATGAAAGGAGAAATAAAAAACCATGAGAAAAAAATCACTGTCAACCTGCTTGCTTTTACTTTCTTGCGCCGCTGTCTTTCCCTTTCCGGCGCTGGCCGCCGAATCATCCGTCGACCCGGGCGACACCACGTTTATCCTTATCTCCTCCGCCCTGGTTATGCTGATGACTCCAGGCCTGGCTCTCTTCTACGGCGGGATGGTTCGTAAGAAAAATGTGCTTAGCACCATCATGCAGAGCTTTTTCATCATTGCTCTCATATCCGTCCAGTGGGTTCTGGTAGGCTACACCTTAGCCTTCGGCCCAGATAAGGGCCACCTGATAGGCTCTTTTCAGTGGCTCGGCTTCCGCGGCGTGGGTATGGACCCCAACCCTGATTACGCCGCAACAATACCCCACCAGGCTTTCGCCGCCTTCCAGTTAATGTTTGCCATCATAACACCGGCCCTGATTACAGGAGCATTTGCCGAGCGCATGAAATTTTCGGCGTTTGTTCTGTTCACCCTCTTCTGGTCAACATTCGTTTATGACCCGCTGGCTCACTGGGTCTGGGGCGTGGACGGCTGGCTCAGAAACCTTGGAGCCTTGGATTTTGCCGGGGGTACCGTGGTTCACATCAGTTCAGGCGTCTCCGGTCTCGTGGCCGCTTTCGTCCTCGGTAAAAGAAAGGGGCACGGTTCCGGTTCCTTGACCCCCCATAATATACCCATGACCGTTATGGGTGCAGGGTTGCTCTGGTTCGGCTGGTTCGGTTTCAACGCTGGGAGCGCCCTGGCTGCCGGAAGCCTGGCCGCAAGCGCCTTCATTGTTACCAATACCGCAGCGGCGGCCGGCGCAATTTCCTGGGTGGCTTGCGAAAAGGCCCGCAACGGCAAAGCGACTGTCCTTGGCGCGGCCAGCGGAGCTGTGGCAGGACTTGTGGCGATCACCCCGGCTTCCGGGTTTGTAGGTCCCCTTTATGCCATTTTAATTGGGCTAGCCGCGGGTGCTTCCTGTTATTTAGCCGTGGCCGTCGTAAAAGCCAAACTGGGATATGACGATTCCCTGGATGCTTTCGGTATTCACGGGGTAGGAGGCGTCCTGGGTGCCCTGGCCACCGGTATCTTTGCTTCCACGGCCATTAACGAAGCCGGCGCAAACGGGCTTATCTTTGGAAACCCGCAGCAGCTGGCGATACAGGGCCTAGCCGTGCTGGTCACCATCGTTTTCGTGGGTGCGAGTACCTTCTTGATTTTGAAACTTGTCTCCTTCCTCTGTGGCGGGCTGCGGGTCAGCGCCAAAGAAGAGGATGTCGGCCTCGACCTGACCCAGCACGGTGAAGACGCGTATGACAGCGCAGGTCTTGGCACCAGCGCGCTTTATTCCACCAATTAATATTAAAAGTAAAAGGAGGTTTGAACTCGATGAAAAAAGTCGAGTGTATCATCCGCCCGACCAGGCTGGATGAAGTCACCAGCGCCCTGAACAAGTTCGGAGTGCACGGGATGACCGTAACCCAGGTCATGGGCTGCGGGCTGCAGAAAGGCCGTCGGGAAGTATACCGCGGGACGGTCTATGACATTCAATTGCTCCCCAAGCTAAAAATAGAAATCGTTGTTCCAGACCATCAAGTGGATGAACTCGTAAAAATTGTCACCGGCAATGCCTGGTCGGGGGAAATCGGGGATGGCAAGATTTTTATCTATGAGATCGAAGATGCCATCCGCATCAGGACCGGCGAGCGAGGAGAGGCCGCCATCTAAACGCGACTTTCTTGTTATGTGCTTGCAAAAACATATCCCTGTTGCTAAAATATACCTAATGTACATTCATTCTTAGCACATGAATCCACATTAGGGAGGGTAACCGGTATGCAAAGGCTTAGCAAAGAGGATATAGTCCGCCTGGTCTCAGAAAACAATGTCAAATTCATCCGGCTGCAGTTTACCGACATCATGGGCGTCCCCAAAAATGTCTCCATAACCGTCAAACAGCTGGAGAAAGCCTTGAACAACGAGTTGATGTTTGACGGTTCTTCCATCGAAGGCTTTGTGCGCATTGAGGAATCGGACATGTATCTTTATCCCGATCCCGACACCTTTGTCATTTATCCCTGGCGCGCTTCTGAAGAAGGAGGAGTGGCCAGGTTAATATGCGACATCTATAACCCTGATGGAACGCCTTTCGCCGGAGACCCGCGCTTCGTCCTGCGCCGGGCGCTCAAAGAAGCGGCCAGCATGGGATATACATTCAATGTCGGTCCTGAAGCGGAGTTTTTCCTCTTCCATACCGCCCCCGACGGTTCCCCTACAACCAATACCCACGACCGGGCCGGGTATTTTGACCTTTCGCCAATTGACCTGGGAGAGAACGCTCGCCGCGATATTGTGCTAACCTTGGAAAAAATGGGCTTTGAGATAGAAACTTCTCACCATGAAGTAGCTCCTGGCCAGCACGAAATTGATTTCAAATACTCCGATGCCCTGAATATCGCCGATAAAATCATTACCTTCAAAATGGTTGTACGCATCATTGCTCAACGCCACGGCCTGCATGCCACTTTTATGGCTAAACCCATCTTTGGCGTAGCCGGCAACGGAATGCACATGAATCAATCCCTCTTTAAGGACGGCCAAAACGCCTTTTACGATCCCGAGGCCCCTGACCAGCTCAGCGAAACAGCAGTACACTATATCGCCGGCATCCTCAAGCACGCCAGGGCCATCACCGCTGTTACCAACCCGACAGTCAACTCTTACAAACGCCTGGTTCCCGGCTATGAAGCGCCGGTCTACATTGCCTGGTCCTACCGCAACCGCAGTCCTCTCATTCGCATACCGGCAAAAAGAGGCCTTTCCACCCGGATCGAGCTTCGCAATCCCGATCCCAGCTGTAACCCGTACCTGGCCCTGGCCGTAGTGCTGATGAGCGGGCTGGACGGTATAAAAAACCGGCTTAAGGCCCCGGCTCCCTGCGACCGCAATATTTACGAAATGACCCCCGTGGAGCGCTGGGACCTGGGAATCGGCAGCCTTCCCGGAACACTGCAGGAAGCCATTGAGGAATTGTCAAAGGACGAGGTCGTAAAACAAGCCCTGGGGCCGCATGTTCTTGACCGTTACCTGGAAGCCAAGATCCGCGAATGGGACGAATACCGCACCAGGGTACACCAGTGGGAACTGGACAGGTATCTCTCGATATATTAAAACAAATTGCGCACCACCACCACCTAAAAGGCTGGAACATTCTGTTCCAGCCTTTTAATCCACCTTTTTTCACACCTTGAATTTTTGGACCATCGAGTTTAAATTTTCGGCCATTAGCGTTTGATTCTGGGCCGCCTTGGCCACATCGCCCGCCGCCGTCGCTGACTGGGCCACGCTTGAAGCTATTTCCTGCGACCCGCTTGCCGCCTGCTCGACAGCCTTGGCCACCGAACCGATGGCCTCATTGACCTGGTTGATCGAAGCCATGATTTCCTCGGCACCGGCAGCGAATTCCTCTACAAGGTCCCCCATTATTTCCGCATCATCCCGGTACTGCCGTCCAGTTACGACCAACGTCTCATAATCTGCAGCGACCTTGTTATTGATAAATTCGAGAATATCGCTGGCGTTCGCCGAGAGGTTTTCAAACGCGCCTTTAACCTGCTTAATAACCCTTTGAATGTCACCGACCGTCCGGGACGACTGTTCGGCAAGTTTTCTCACTTCCTCCGCCACTACGGCAAAGCCGCGCCCTTGTTCGCCCGCCCTGGCCGCTTCAATCGCGGCGTTGAGAGCCAGCAGGTTTGTCTGGTCGGCGATTTCCGAAATCGCATCGGTCATTATAACGATCTCTTCCACCACCCTGCCTTCCTCGATAACCCGGCGAATGCGCTCCTGCTTCTCCTCATACATGCTCCTGGCCAGTTCCCTGGATTTTTCCGCATCCTCTCTCATTTTCTGGGCCTTTTTCTCGATTTCCTGAACAGTAAGGCTCCCCTCCCCGGCTTTTTTAGCCAATTCGGATGCGGACCGGGTTATCTCCTGCCCGGAAGCGGCGACTTCTTCTGCGGAAGCGCTTGTTTCCTCCATCAGGCTGGCAATTTCCTGCGTGCTCGCGTTAATTTGCTGGACCGACGAACTCAGTTCCTCCGAGTATGCCGCCATTTCCTCGGACGTGGCGGCCAGTTCCCCGGCGCTTGTCAAGGCCTGTTTCACGATCGCCGCCTGGTTGGCGATCATTTTATTGAACGATTCCCCGAGGACCTCGACTTCATCCCCGGTTTTTATTTCCGACCTGATGGTCAAATCGCCGTTTCCCGCTTTTTCCATCAGCCGCTGCAGCTGCTGAACCGGTCTTACTATGCCCGAAGTGATGAAAAAGGCCAGGACAATAGCAATGACAAGGGCTGCACCGCCGGTAACGGTGATTATCCTCCCGATCTGCACAGCTGCAGCCATGTATTCATCGCAATTCGCGGTTACGGCTACCGACCATTCCCCTACCGGTCTAAAAGCCAAAAATTTATTGATGCCTTCATAGGTGTAAAACCCGCTGGAGGATTCGCCGGCGGTCATCTTCTGGGCCAACTCTCTTAAACCGGCGCTCTCCGATTGGAGCAGGTTTTCGGTCATCACTTTTTCCTTTTTGGGGTGATAAATCAGTATCCCCTCCCTGTTTACCATAAAAGCATACCCGTTTTCGCCAATTTTGACCTCCGAAACATACCTGGTAATCTTTTTAAAATTGATGGTTCCGACAAGCACTCCCACCACCTGACCGTCTATTAACAGGGGATTTGCTAAAGCGATCACAGGATTGCCGGTTATTTTGGAGACGATGACATCGCTCCTGCTCTTTTTCCCTGCCAGCGCTTGGGTGACGTAATACCTGTCTGTCAGATCAAGGTTTTCCTCTTGCTTTGAATCGGTTATTATCCCGCGCGCTATATTATCAACAAGGACAAGATTCTCCAGCATCTCGCCTTTCTCTTTACGGGCTTCTGACAAATACTGGTATGCCTCAAGCCTGCTCGACTCATCGCCGGCCGCAGCCTGCGCCAGCACCGTGGCCTTGCTAAGAGCCGCCAGGTATCCTTCCACCCCGTCCAGCACCTGTCCCGTCAGGTCAGCCGTCAGCTTGGCCGTATTGTTCAACTCCTGTTCAATTGTTACCTGCAGGGTGGAAGAAGCCCTGGAATACGAAAGGTAACCCAAAACAACCATCGGTACAGTAAGAAGAATCAAAAAGCTTGAAACCAGCTTTACCCTCAGACTGCGCATTTTTATTCTCATCCAAACAAACCCTCCTCTATTTATTTTTCACAGCTTTTCTATACCGGCCGGCAAGAACTGTCAAGAACTACCCTGAAAACCATAGACCGTAAAAAGGCAACACAAAAACAAGACTGCGGAAA